>CANPPM010000001.1 GCA_947575935.1 uncultured Butyricicoccus sp.
TCCCTCCGGTTTCTATGTTTGCAGATGACTGAGAGCAGATGATATCCGCCCCCCGGAATGCGTTTGACGGTCCTCAAACCGCTTCCAGGACAGACTCTTACTTCTATATAATAAGATCTTCCTGATGTTCTGTCAAGGGCGGCGTGTAAAAACCTACCCATTTCCGTGCACCTCGCAGACGGGGCGGCGGATGGCCGACATAGTGCGGTCATGCCGGTATGATTGTCCGGAAAGCTTTGCCTTTTAATGTCTGGTACGAAGCGGTTCTATTACCACATAAAAATCGAAAATTCGCCCGAAATTGGTCGGATGCTAAAAATTAAAGACCGTATATGCCCCATAGCGCGGGGGGATGCTGTTTACAGGGATCCCCAGGGATCCCGTCGCAAACCATTTGAGAGGGGCTATCGAGATGCAGCTCAAGGTAGAGATTTGCGGTGTTAATACCGCGACGCTTGCCGTGCTTTCGGCAGAGGAAATGGACACGCTGCTGCACCGTGTCAAGGACGGCGATCGGGCCGCAAGGGAAAAGCTGATCAGCGGCAACCTGCGTTTGGTGCTGTCGGTCATTCAGCGCTTTGGCGGCCGTGGGGAGCCGGTCGATGACCTGTTTCAGGTTGGCTGCGTGGGGCTGATCAAGGCAATTGACAATTTTAATGTGGACCTGGGGGTCCGTTTTTCGACTTATGCCGTGCCGATGATTATTGGCGAGATTCGCCGCTACCTGCGGGACAATAGCGTTATCCGGGTGTCTCGTTCCATGCGCGATACGGCTTATCGCGCACTGCAGGTCAAGGAGGAATTCATGCGTCAACACCAGCGCGAGCCGACCATTACCGAGATTGCAGAGGCGCTGGAGATGAAAAAGGCCGAGGTGGTCTTTGCGTTGGATGCCATTTTGGATCCGGTATCGCTGTTCGAGCCGGTCTGGGGCGAAGAAGGGGATGCGCTTTGCGTGATGGATCAGGTTGGTGACACCAAAAATACAGACGACCAATGGCTGGAGCATATTGCAATTAAGGAGGCCATCGACGGCCTGAGCGAGCGGGAGCAGAAGATTGTCCGGATGCGCTTTTTTGAGGGGCGCACCCAGATGGAGGTTGCACAGGAAATCCACATTTCGCAGGCTCAGGTTTCCCGCCTGGAAAAGGGCGCGCTGGAGCGCATCCGCAAAAAGCTGTAGGCCGCCGGAGGCCTGCGGGAGCGATGGAAAAAGGAGGCCCCGGATGGCTGCTGCACATCGAGCGGGATTCACAACCAGATGAAATGGGCGGCAGCGATACAGGGCGCAAGGGAAACGGGGATCTATCATCAGATCACGATGATAGATCCCCGTTTTATCTGCGAAAGAAACGGCTTCGAAATCGGGTACGGTTGGTATGACCGATTCATGATTCGCCCCGCTCAAGTTCCACCGGTTCAAACCGGGCGTTTTCCCACAGGGATCGGGAGCAACGCCGTGAATATGGATGTCATGTTCCACTGTTTCCTGGTTTCCGTGGTTTTTCCGTTTGTCTTCGGCGCGGTTTCCGGGGGAGTTATTGGCAGGGTACGTAAACCGTTGCCCGGGATGCTGCGTTGGCTGGCCAGCCGGTAAAAAGGCCGAAAACGGTCCTTTCTGTGCATGGCGCCTGGATGGATGAACGGCTTGACAGCTTCTATCAATTCAGCGACCCTGATGCGAAGGCTGATCACGGACAGGCGCGGAGAGGACGGGACTGAGGCTCCGCTTTGGCAGTGGTTTTCCTTGGAATATTCTTCATATCCATCTCGTTGGTACAGCGGATGGAGCGGGGCCGATAAACAGGAAAAGGAGTAAAAATATGACGTAGAAAAAAAGAAGCTGTGGTTGGTCCTGATGACGGTTTCGTCGACCGTCTATATACTTTGGCGGCTGTTTTTCACTTTGCCGCTGCACTGCGGGATTGTTTCTTTGGTCGTGGGAATCGCCCTGTTCGCGGCGGAACTTATCAGCCATCTGGAGGCGCTGATCCATATGCGTTGTATTACCCGCGAGCGGGAGATTCGGCTTCCGGACGCGCCCAAAAGCATGTTTCCCCATGTAGATGTGCTGATAGCCACCCATAGTGAGGATGCAGAGTTTCTTTTGAAAACAGTGAACGGATGCTGCCATATTTGCGAGAAAGAAAACGGATTCCGCTACATCAAAGGATAGAAACCACAGAGGGCGACGCGGTGACCGTGGCGGATTTCAACTACCAGTACATCACACTGGAAGGGACGGAGGAGAGGGATGTCCTTTCACTGGACGGTCTCAAAGCAGAGAAACGGCATAGCCCGCAGGCTATGCCGTTTCCTGAATACAGTTTGGATATTGTCTGATGCATGCAGCCCGGAAGGGGTTCCCAGTTTCTGCAGAGAAGGGTCCCAACGCGCGCTTTTCCCCCGCGGGCGGCGACGGTTTCGTTCTGCCAAAGGTCAAAGCTCCCCGCACATGATCGCAGCAAGCGCATCCTCCGTAGAACGGTGCCCCAGCGAAACAGCGCCCATTGCCTCGGCGCGGCGGCCCACCTCGTATTTATGCAGGTTGGTTTCGCCCTCAATGCATTGGCTGGTCAGATAGACCTTGGTGCCGGAAAGGATCAGCTTTTGCACGACCTTTTCCAGTCGGACTGGAATGCCGCCCGAGCCAAAGCCCTCAATAATGACCTTTTTGTACTTGGACAGGAAGGTAATAATTGACGGATCCAGGTCAGGAATCAGTTTCATAAGAACGACATTTGGATCAATCTCTTCCACAAAGAAGGGTTCGCCGCCCAGCCAGGGCACAATATTCAGGATCACTTTTCCGGTGATCGGGTCGACGCGCCCGGCCTGCGGCGCATTAACCGAGCGGAAGCAGTCCAGCTCGGTCGTATGCACCTTGACGACGTGGTTGCCGCGGATAATGCGGCGGTGCAACACGGCGCAGACGCCGCAGTAGGCGGATGAAGCCACCTTGAAGGCGTCAATCAGATTCTGCTCAGCGTCTGAATCAGGCATCCCGAGCGGGACCTGCGCGCCGGTGATGACGACCGGCTTGTTGAAATTGCGCAGCACGTGATAAAGCAGCGCCGCGGTATAGCTGAGCGTGTCAGTCCCGTGCGCGATGACGAAGCCGTCGTAGAGCGGGTAATTTTTCCAGATGAGTTCGGCAAGCTGCATGCGGTCTTGAGCGGTCATATCAGTTGCGTCAAGGCTCATGGGATTCTCGACGACGACCCTGCAGATACGGGACAGGTCCGGAAGGAATTCCAGCAGCTCTTCCCCTGTCAGGGAGGGCGCCAGCCCGCGCCCGCTCTGCCGGCTGGCAATGGTACCGCCGGTGGCGATCATTAAAATATGCTTCATATTGGTACAACTCCTGTTCTGGTCCGGAATCGGTGCTCCTCCAAATACTTCTCTTCTATTTACCATTTTAAGCGCATGCGGCACGCTTGTCAATCGCTTTGCAGGATGTTTTTTCAAAAGGCGGTGTCGCGGGGCATGGCTCCGGGGTCGGGAAAGCAAAAACCGGAGCGCCCAAAATGCCCCGATTCACTTTCAGTATATCAAAAAAAACGGAATTTGCAAACTGGCGGAAGCAACGAAAAAATCAGATGTTTTTCGGCGGTTCGGCCGATTGACGCGGGGCGCGGAGCGTGGTAAGATAAGTACAACAAACAGAACAGAAAGGGTGATGGCAGAAACCGCGAGTATCATCTTCTGATTGTTGAATTGATGTAGAAAGGGGTGGGTCCAATGGTAACGGAACACTTTTTCTTCCAGTCCGGGCGACTCGCCGGGATACACTGAGCCGAATGCGCCGAGGGTAGAAAACGGATCATTCCGCCGACAATGGGCCGATGGGCATGCTGATGAGCATGGCGGGGAAGGCGTCCGAACCTATGGAAACGAGATCCCAACAATGGGAATGGCAGCAACAAGGCAGCGTACCGGATGGAAGTGTACAACTGAATACTTTTGAATAGATGACAGGTCGTCTCGCAGTGTTTGCACAGGTGAGACGGCCTTTCTTCGCGTTTTGTTTCTGCCGCCGCGCAGCATGCCGGCGCGCGGTGAAAAGAGATTCCCTCCCTGGCAATCACAGGGGGGAGGCATTCTGTGATTCGGGCTGCGGAAGAGCGCTTTCCCGTTCCATTTGCTCAATCAGCGGGGCAAGTTTTGCCAACTCGCCGCGCAGATGGTCCTGATAGGCCAGCATGGCTTCCAGGTCGAGCGGCTCCAGCCGTTCCAGCTCGCCGCGCAGATAGGATTGATAATCATGCATTGCATCGATGTCCCGTTCCTGCAGCAGCTGACGCCGGCCTTCGGCCTCAAGCGCGCGCGCCGTCCGTTCCCTTTCGTCCAGAGGGGACGGAAACAGCCAGCTGATCAGCAGGGAAAAAGCGACGCCGATGCCGGTATCGAGAATCCTTGCGAATACGTAGGAAAAGTGGGTCGGGTCTGCTACCGTATAAATGACCACAAAAAACACGACCGCCCCTGGCTGGACGCCGCCGTATGCGTGCGTCAGCTGACAGATGTACATGAGCAGCAGCAGACCCAGGGAAAGATAAATCCATTGTGGGATCCATTCGCTGTATTCATGATACAGCAGATAGAACGGCAGGGAAACCAGGCCGCCGATCAGCGTGCCGATAAAGCGGTTTCCGCCTGCGGCCAGTCCGCTGTTTAGGCGGTTGCCCATGCCGAATACCGCGCCGATACAGGCGAAACAGGCGGAACGCCCTAAGCAGGAATACAGGATTGCGATCAACGTTGCCGAGATGATGGTCTTGATGGTCCGCCCGCCAATCGGCGGCAACGGCTTTTTTTGTGTGTTGTCCATAGTTTTCTCCCTGTTGTCGGTCCGGGGACCCATTTTTTGTCTTACAAAACAGTGCCTGACGGACATATGGCCGCCAGGCTTTGCTGCATTTTGGAAAATCCGCAAGGGGTCAGAAAAATGCGCCTGCTACTGGGGCGCGTTCGCCGGTCAGCCACGCCCGGGCAGCGGGGCTCCGCTTTCCGGGATGCGGTCGGCCTCGGTCAGCGCACGGAGGACACGGCAGGGGTTGCCTGCGGCAAGGACGCCCGCTGGGATCGTCTTTGTAACGACGCTGCCTGCGCCGATGACGCTGCCCGCGCCGATGGAGACGCCGGGCAGAAGGGTTACCGACGCGCCTAGCCAGACATTATCGCCAAGGGTGATCGGGCTTGCCTTTTCCAGGCCGCGGTTTCGCTGTTCAAACAGCAGCGGGTGCGCTGCCGTATACATCCCGCAATTGGGGCCGATAAAGCAGTTGCGGCCAATGGTAATCGGGGCGCCGTCCATTAAATAGGCGTTATGATTGAGAAAGGTCCCGCTGCCGATCCGGCAGTTGTAACCGTAGTCGGTATAAAAGGGGGCGAGCAGTACCACATTCTCGGACATGTGCGGCAATAGCTCGTGCAGGATGGCCGCCTTTTCTGCGGCAGCGCGTGGATCAGCCTGATTGAAGCGGTGGCAGAGGACCTCGGCAGCTTCGCGATGAGCGAGCAGCTCAGGGTCGAAATTTGCATCGTACCATAGGCCTTGGTTCATTTTTTCCCGTTCTGTCATAATATAAAGACTCTCCTCTGTGCTGGAATGCACCCAATGGCGCTGTACATCTTTATGATATCGCGTGCGGCGGAGGCTGTCAAGCCCTATGGAGGGCCCTGCGGGAAGCTTTGCGGAAGGCGGCGCATCCGGACGGCGTTTCAGCGTTGGATGCGGCCGGAGGCGTCCCCGCCGGTAAGCTTTTCGACTTCGGCGGCTGAAACCAAATTGTAATCGCCTGAAATCGAGTGCTTGAGCGCGGATGCTGCGGCTGCAAATTCGACCGCAGATTGAAGATCTTTGCCGGTCAGCAGGGCGTAAATCAATCCGCCGCCGAAAGAATCGCCGCCGCCGACGCGGTCGATGATGCGCAGATCGTATTTTCTAGAAAAGCAGGATTTGTCCGTGCCGGCATCGTACAGCATCGCGCTCCAGCCGTTGTCAGAGGCGGAATGCGATTCACGCAGCGTGATCGCCACCTTTTGAAAGCCAAAGCGTTCGGCCAGCTGTTTGGCGACGGATTGGTAGCCCTGGCGGTTGAGCGTGCCGGCATAGATGTCGGTTGCTTCGGCCTCGATGCCAAAGACGTCCTTTGCGTCTTCTTCGTTTGCAATGCAGACGTCTACATACTGGCACAGGCCGCTCATAGTAGCGCGCGCCTGTTCACGCGTCCAAAGCTTGCCGCGGTAGTTCAGATCGCAGGAGACGGCGACGCCATGCGCTTTCGCCGCTTGGCAGGCGGCGCGGCAGATGTCTGCGACGTTTTCTCCCAGTGCGGGGGTGATGCCGGTGAAATGGAACCAGTCTGCGCCGCAGAAAATACGGTCCCAGTCAAAGTCGGCCGGAGCGGCTTCCTGTATTGCGGAATGCGCTCGGTCATAGATACAGACCGAGCCGCGCTGGGAGGCCCCTTTTTCGTTGAAATAAATGCCGACGCGGTCTCCGCCGCGCACAATCATGCTTGTGTCGACGCCGTAGCGCCGCAGAGAGTTGACTGCGCACTGGCCGATCAGATGTGCGGGAAGCTTGGTGACAAAGGCCGCGTCCACCCCATAATTTGCTAGGGAGACCGCGACGTTGGCTTCGCCCCCGCCAAAGCTGAATTCCAGTTGGTTGGCCTGGAAAAAACGTTCGTAGTGATACGGCTGCAGACGGATCATCAGCTCGCCAAAAGTTATTGCTTTCATGATTTTCCTCCATTGACCCTTTCCGAAAAACCGTCCAAGAGATACGCAGGTTTTGGACGGCTGCTGGATAAAATTTGACGCTGCATCGCGCCTGTGCGGCTGTCAGGAACCGGAGGCCGGGCCGCTGCGCGCCTCCCGGATGATGGCTGTCGACTGCCTGCACAGGTCGGTGATCTCAGCCCACTGCTGGCGGTCGATTAAATCTGCAGAGACCATGTAAGAGCCTCCGCAGGCGGCAACCAATGGATTTCTGATATAATCCCCCAGGTTTTTCAGGGAGATGCCGCCGGTTGGCATGACCTTGAACATGGAAAACGGCGCGCCCATCGCTTTGATTTTGTCTAGGCCGCCCGACTGCTCAGCCGGAAAGAACTTCAGTACGGTTAATCCGAGCCGGTATGCGGCGTGGTAGTCGGTCGGGGTGGTGCAGCCCGGGTAGATGGGCAGTTTTTTTTGCTGGCAGTACCTGACCAGGTCGGGATCCATGCCGGGCGTGACAATAAATTGTGCGCCTGCCATAAGCGCTTCATCGATCTGCGCTGTGGTCAGGATGGTGCCTGCACCGACTGTCATATCTGGGAAAGCCTCTTTCATCAGCCGGATGGCGGTGGCCGCGCCGGCGGCGCGGAAGGTGACCTCTGCAACGGCGACGCCGCCGCCGCACAGCGCCTTGGCCAGGGGGACGGCGTCGCGTTCCGGGCGGCTGAGCCGGATGACTGGCACAATGCCGGTTTCAGAGAGTTGACGGGTGATCTGATCCATACGGAAATTCTCCTTTTCTCGTCGGCAGGACAAAGTTTAATTTTCAGACGGTATTTATTCTGCCAAGATTTTTGCTGTGAAATGCGTGCGGGGAAAAACAAAAACAATTTTTTTATGGATTTTATCGCGTGGTGATGCTATACTGATAGTAGAGATCATTTCCACAGGAGGGATTCCATGGAGCGCGTAAAAACAGCGCTGGCGCCTTATATAGATACGATAGAGCTTTTGGAACATGAGCCGATGAGCCGTCATACCACCTTTCAGATCGGCGGTCCGGCTCGGTATTTCATCCGCGTGGGGCCGGATACGCCGGTGGGCGCGGTGCTTGCGGCCCTGCATCGGGCGGAGGCGCCGGTGGCGGTCATCGGCCGCGGCTCGAACCTGCTGGTACGCGACGAGGGGATTGCAGGGGTGGTCGTGTGCATGCTGGGCGCATGCCGCATTAGCGTGGACGGTGTGCAGATTTGTGCGCAGTCGGGGGCGGCGCTGTCGCAGATTGCGGCTGCAGCGCTGGCAAATGGACTCACTGGGCTGGAATTTGCGGCGGGCATTCCCGGCAGCCTGGGCGGTGCGGTTTTTATGAATGCGGGCGCGTACGACGGCGCAATGGCTGATGTGGTTGCATCCTCGCGCTATGTACTGCCGGACGGGACGGAAGGCAGTTTGTCCGGTGCAGCGCATGGTTTTGCATATCGGGAAAGCGTGTATCGGATGCATCCGGAGCGGCGCGTTCTTTCTGCATGCCTGACGCTGCGCCGCGGGTCGCCCGAGGAGATACGCGCCCGGATGGATGAGCTTGCAGCCCGGCGGCGTGAAAAGCAGCCGCTTGAGTATCCTTCGGCAGGTTCTACCTTCCAGCGGCCCGCCGGACATTTTGCCGGACAGCTGATCGAGGGCTGTGGACTGAAGGGATATGCGGTCGGCGGCGCACAGGTTTCCGAGAAGCATGCAGGGTTTTTGATCAACCGCGGCGGCGCGACCGCAGATGATATGCTGCGCCTGATCGAGACGGTTCGGGCACGCGTCCTTTCGGCATATGGGATTGAGCTGCAGTGTGAGGTGCAGATTCTTTAAGAAACCGCTTTATGGCAGAAGAAACGGCGGCGGGGAGGGGTTCCGTGCCGCAGCCCCCCTGGGGTGCGGCGCCGCCAAACAAAGATACCTTTTTACAGCGACATTTTGCATTTTATAAAGATAAGAAGTATGGGGGCAATCACTGGAAAGTGGGGAAAATATGTATTTTTTAATTATTTCGGGTATGTCCGGCGCGGGGAAGAGCCGCGCCGTTGCCTCGATGGAGGATCTGGGCTATTACTGCGTGGACAACCTGCCGCTTGCCCTGATCCCAACCTTTGCCGAGGTCTGTCTGAACGCGGCCGAGCGATATGAACGCGTTGCGCTTTGTACCGATGTACGGGCGGGCGGGAACTTTGACCAATTGTTTCTGTCGCTGGATGCGATCCGGGCAATGGGCTGCGAGGTCGAGATCCTATTTCTGGATACTGACACCGCCACGCTGATCAACCGCTTTAAAGAGACTCGCCGCAAGCATCCGTTGATGGAAAATGGGTTGGGTATGCTGCAGGCCATAGAGCGTGAGCGGACGCTGTTGGAGGGCATCCGCGGCAAAGCGGATTATGTGATTGATACCACCCGCCTTTCGGCTGCAGGCCTGCGGGAAAGGATCATTCATATCTTTTCATCGAATGAGCGGGACGAGCTGTTTGAGGTGACGGTTGAGTCGTTTGGCTTTAAATATGGGATTCCGCCCGAGTCTGACCTGGTGTTTGACGTCCGTTTCCTGCCCAATCCCTATTATGAGATCAGCCTGAGGGAGCATAACGGCACCGAGCAGGCGGTGCGGGATTATGTTTTTCAAAATGGTACGGCCGATGTGCTGATGTCACATTTGGATGCGTTGGTGGATTTTTTGTTGCCGCGGTATGTTTCTGAGGGCAAGACTTCGGTGACGATCTGCGTCGGGTGTACCGGCGGCAAGCACCGTTCGGTTGCCATCGCAGAGGCGCTGGGGGAGCATATCCGTGCAAACGGCTATAGAACCTCAATGCTGCACCGGGATTACTGCCGCTGACGCCGTATGCGGCGCAGCCAGCCCATGGGGGCTGGCGTGAAGATGAATTAGGAGAAATGAGGTTTTTTCGTTGACTTTTTCTGCCGAAACCAAGGCGGAGCTTTGCCGTGTTCCGATGGAACGAAGGTGCTGCCGGATGGCGGAACTGTACGGGATCCTGCTCTGCGCGCCCGCGTTTGGGGATACCGGGATTCGGGTTTCCAGCGCCCATGCCGGGCTTGTGCGCCGCGCTGCGCTGCTGTTGTCGCGTGTATTTGGGGTTGAGCCTGTCGTTGCGCGCAGCGGCAGCCGGCAGACGCTGCGCGTTGAGGACGCGGCTGCGCTGCGAGGAATCTTCAGTGGTTTTGGATACGATTTTAAGCCGAGTATTACCTATCATCTAAACCGCAATGTTCTGGAAAATGAGTGTTGTGCGGCGGCTTTTCTGCGCGGCGCGTTCTTGATGGCCGGGTCGGTTGCAGGGCCGGAAAAGAAAAGCCACCTGGAGCTGAAGATTGGACACAGCGCGCTTTCCCGCGAGATCATGAGCTTGATGCTGGATAGCGGGATTTCACCGCATTGCACCGAGCGCGCTGCCGGGTCGCTGATCTATTTGAAGGAAACGGCGGGGATTGAAGATTTTCTCACTCTTATTGGCGCGTCCGGCGCGGCAATGGCAATTATGGAAGCGAAGGTTGAAAAAAGCTTACGAAACCGCGTTAACCGTCAGGTCAATTGCGAGACTGCAAACCTGATGAAGACCTCTGCAGCCTCGCAGCGGCAGATTGCCGCGATTGAAGCGGCGCTTGCGCGCGGCGGCATCGGCATCTTTCCGGAGAGCCTGCGGGAGACCGTCGACCTGCGGGTAGCGTACCCGGAGGCCAGTCTGTCTGAGCTGGCGGCCAAGTTTTCACCGCCGCTTTCCAAGCCTGGCCTTGACCACCGGCTGAAACGGATCCTCAAAATAGCCGAACAGGAAGGGGGAAGCTTCTAAATGGGATCGTTTGCGCATCTCCATGTGCATACAGAATACAGCCTGCTTGACGGGGCCTGCCGGATCGAACAGTTGGTGGACCGCGTTGCGCAGCTTGGGCAGACTGCGGTTGCCATCACCGACCATGGCGTCATGTACGGCGTCATTGATTTTTACCGCGCCGCCAAAAAGCGTGGGATCCATCCGGTCATTGGCTGTGAAGTTTATGTTGCCCCGCGTTCGAGGCATGACCGCAGCTATACCGGCGGTGAATGGCACAGCCACCTGATTCTGCTGTGTGAGAATATGACCGGCTACCGCAATCTGATCCATATGGTCAGCCTCGGTTTTACAGAAGGCTTTTACATGAAACCGCGGATCGACCACGCACTGTTGGAGCAATATCATGAGGGGCTGATCTGCCTGTCGGCCTGCCTGGCGGGCGAGCTGCCCCGGCTGATCACCAGCGGTCGTTATGAAGAGGCCAAGCGGCTTGCCTTGTGGTATCGAGAGATTTTTGGGGAAGACCATTATTATTTGGAAATCCAGGATCACGGCATTGCGGAGCAGGCAGAGGTTAACCGGCAGCTGATCCGCCTATCTCACGAGACCGGCATTGCGCTGGTTGCGACCAACGATGCGCACTACCTGGCCCGCGGCGATGCGGCGCTGCAGGATGTGCTGATGTCGATCCAGATGGGAAAGACGGTGGACGACCCCACCCGGATGAAATTCCAGACTGAGGAATTTTACATCAAGAGTGAGGAGGAGATGCGCGCGCTGTTTGCGGATACGCCCGAGGCGCTCGCCAACACCGCGGAGATTGCCGAGCGCTGTCAAGTCGAATTTGAGTTCGGCAAATACCATTTGCCGCGGTTTGACGTGCCGGCAGGCTATACCGCGGAGGACTACCTCCGCATGTGCTGCGAGGAAGGGTTTGCCAGACGCTATCCCGAGGATGACGGGGAGGTGCGCAAACGGCTGCTGTATGAACTGGATATGATCGTACAAATGGGTTTTGTCGACTATTTCTTGATCGTATCTGATTTCATCGGATACGCCAAGCGAAACGGCATTCCGGTCGGCCCGGGGCGCGGCTCGGCGGCCGGCTCGATTGTTTCCTACTGCCTGGATATTACAGACCTGGATCCGATCCGGTATTCTCTGTATTTCGAGCGTTTTCTAAATCCGGAGCGCGTCTCTATGCCCGATATTGATATTGATTTCTGTTATGTGCGCCGCCCTGAGGTGATCCAGTATGTGACGGATAAGTATGGGGCCGACCATGTTGCGCAAATTGTGACGTTTGGTACGATGGCGGCGCGCGGCGCCATTCGGGATGTGGGCCGTGCGCTGAATGTCCCCTATAATGAGGTGGACGCGATCGCCAAACAGGTGCCGATGGAGCTGCATATTACCATTGAAAAGGCGATGAAGTCCAATCCGGAGCTGCGCAAAATGTATGACGGCGATCCCAAGGTCAAGAACCTGATTGATACCGCGCGCGCGCTTGAGGGCATGCCGCGGCATGCGTCGACCCATGCGGCCGGGGTTGTGATTACCAAAGAGCCGGTCGATACCTATGTGCCGCTGTCGGTGAATGACGGCCAGCCGGTCACACAGTTCACAATGATCACGCTGGAGGAGCTTGGCCTGCTGAAAATGGATTTTCTCGGGCTGCGCAACCTGACGGTGATTGCGGATGCGGAACGGATGATTTGCCGCCGTGCGCCGGATTTTCGGATGGACAGCGTTTCGCTGGAGGACGAAGCGACCTATCAGATGCTGTGGCAGGGCAAGACCATAGGGGTATTTCAGTTGGAATCAGGCGGCATGACCAATGTGGTGGTCAATCTGCGGCCGCAGTCGATAGAGGACATCACGGCGGTAATTGCGCTTTACCGCCCGGGACCGATGCAGTATATTCCGCGGTATACCGAGTGCCGCCACAATCCGGGAAAGGTGACGTACAAGCATCCCCTTTTGGAGCCCATCCTGTCGGTTACCTACGGCTGCATGGTCTATCAGGAGCAGGTCATGCAGGTCTTTCAGGCGCTGGCCGGATTTTCGCTGGGGAAAGCCGACATGGTGCGCCGCGCGATGAGCAAAAAGAAGTTTAAGGAGCTGGAAAAGGAGCGCATTAATTTTATCCACGGCAATGAGGCGCTTGGCATTGACGGCGCGGTCAAACGGGGCGTCCCTGAGCAGACGGCGGCGGAGATTTTTGACGAGATCCTTGACTTTGCCAATTATGGTTTTAATAAGTCACATGCGGTGTGTTACGCGCTGGTTGCTTACCGCACCGCCTATCTGAAGTGCCACTACCCGCGCGAGTATATGGCGGCGCTGCTGACCTCGGTGCTCGACTGGGCCGGCAAGATCTCCGAATATATCGCGGCTGCGCGGGAAATGGGCATCCGCGTGCTGCCGCCTGATGTGAATGAATCTGATGATACGTTTTCGGTCTCGGGTGACGCCATCCGGTTTGGATTGTCGGCGATCAAAAATGTAGGGCGCGGTTTTATGAAGCAGGTCGTGCAGGAGCGCGGGCGTGGCGGCAGGTACCGTTCGTTCCAGGATTTCTGTGACCGGCTGAGCAGCTATGATCTCAACCGGCGCGCGCTGGAAAGCCTGATCAAGGCAGGCGCGTTTGATTCCATGGGGGCGAATCGCCGTCAGCTGCTGATGGTATATACGCGGGTGCTCGATGCGGCAAGCGCCAGCCGCCGGCGTAATGTCGAGGGCCAGCTTGATCTGTTCGGGATGGGAAACGAAGAGATCCGGGATGCGCGCGTCGAGCTGCCGCCGGTGGAGGAGTTCCCGCGGCGTGAGCGGCTCGCAATGGAAAAAGAGACGACAGGGCTCTACCTTTCCGGCCATCCGATGGATGAGTATCGTGCGCTTGCAGTGCAGTCGCAGGCGGCGAAAATCCGTGCGGTGATTGAGGATTTGACCGGCGAAAATGTGGAAAACCCGGTTTATAGGGACGGGATGAAGGTGCGGCTTGCGGCGGTTGTAACGTCGGTACGGCTTAAGACCACCCGAAACGGCGGGATGATGGCCTACGTCCAGGTGGAGGATGAGTCGGGCGGCCTAGAGCTGGTTGTCTTTCCGCGTACGCTGCAGGAATTCAGCAGCCTGCTGCGGGAGGATTCGGCGGTTTTGCTTGACGGGCGGATTGACGCGCGCGAGGAGGAGGCCCCCAAGGTCATCACCGATATGGTGCGCGCGCTGGATGCCGAGACGGTCGCAGCGCTGCACCGCCAGCGGGGCGGCCCGGAAAAGGCCCGCCAGGAGGCGCGCGCGGCAGGTGGGCGGCTGCACCTGAAGTTGGATTCTATGGAAGGCAGCGCTTTTGAACAGGTCAAGGCGGTTTTGCTCCGGCATCACGGGGAAATTCCAGTCCAGTTTTACCCGCAGGACAGCAAAAAGAAGCTGCTTGCACCGCGCGGCCTGTGGATCGCACGAAATATGGAGGCGGTTGAAAAAATAAGGTGTATTTTGGGCGCGGATAATGTTATAATGAAGTGAAGGGCCGGGGCGGGACAGGCCGCGGCAGAGAACCTGTGTCTGCCAGCCGGAGACAGCGTTTGTGCTTGGCATTTCCGCCGGCTTGGCATGGAAATAGGTTTTGACAACATGCAAGTGGAGGGATTTTAATAATGGAGAAGAAACCCATTCGCAGGATTGGCATCCTCACCAGCGGCGGCGATGCGCCGGGCATGAATGCGGTCATCCGCGCCGTGGTACGTACGGCGACGGCGCATGGCATTTCGGTATTGGGTATTCGCCGCGGCTACAGCGGCCTGATCAACGGGGATATCATGGAGCTTTCTGCGCGCAGCGTGGATGGCATCATTCGCAAAGGCGGGACGATGCTCTATACCGCTCGCTGTAAGGAAATGATGACCGAGGAGGGGCTGCAAAAGGCGGTAGATACTTGCAAATACCTTGGGATTGACGGGCTGATCTGCTGCGGCGGCGACGGCACTTTCCGAGGCGCGCAGGCGCTTTCCCGGCTGGGCGTACCTTGCATCGGCGTGCCGGGTACAATTGATAATGATATCGTGTGCACTGACTATACCATCGGCTTTGACAGCGCGTGCAACACGGCGGTGGAGTGTATCGATAAGCTGCGCGACACCATGCAGTCGCATGAGCGCTGCTCCGTGGTCGAGGTGATGGGCCGCCGTGCAGGCCACCTGGCGCTTAATGTCGGCTGTGCGGTGGGCGCGACGGCGACTTTGCTGCCAGAACAGGAGGTCGATTTTGACGTTGACGTGATCGATAAGATGCGCACTGGCCGTATCAAGGGCCGCAACCATCATATTATCATCGTGGCGGAGGGGTATGGCAGCGCGCAGTCGGTTGCGGACCGCATCCATGAAAATACCGGTATTGATACCCGCGTCACCATTTTGGGACATATCCAGCGCGGCGGCACCCCGACTGCACAGGATCGCATTATGGCAACCCGCATGGGGTATTGGGCGGTCAAATGCATTGAGGAGGGCAAGTCCAAGCGTATCGTGGTGTTTGATAAGAATGCAATCAGCGATATTGATATTGAAGAGGGGCTGGCCAAAACCAAGACTTTGAATGGAAATCTGCTGGAGGCGCAGCTGACAGTCGCCATTTGAGCCGTGCTGTCTGACGGGCGCTTTGGCACGCTGTACTGCCGGAGGGGTTCCCGGCCGGTGTTTTTGGGGGCCGGCTGCTTTGCTCGCTGCAGGCTTTTCACGCGGCCGGGTATTTCTTCCGGTATTGAGACAGGCCCTAGGAGCGGGAGCGGTTGCCGAAACCGCCCCGCTCTGTTTTCGTGTTTCGACGGCGGAAAGGCGGCGGTTTCAAAGCGCAGGGAATTTATGGACTTCTTTGAAGAGGTGTTTGGTGTGAAAACCGTTTGGATTACCGGTGGTTCGCGCGGCATTGGCGCGGCAGCGGTGCAGAGCTTTGCCCGTATGGGCTGGCGTACCGCGTTCAGCTGGCTGCACTGTGGGGATGCGGCGCGGTCGCTTGTGCAGTCGCTCACGGCAGAGGGCTGTACGGTGCTGTCGGTGCGCGGCGATATGCGGAAACGGGCCGATGTAGAAGCGTGCGCCGCTGCGGTTCGGTCTGCGTTTGGCCGGATTGATGCGTTGGTATATAATGCGGGCGTCGCACAGCAAAAGCTGGTGCAGGAGATTACGGATGCGGATTGGGAGATGCTGCTGCAGACCAACCTGCGGGGCGCCCTTTATGCGGTGCAGGCCGTGCTGCCCGATTTTTTTGCCGTGCAGGGCGGCGCTATCGTCACGGTTTCCTCTGTTTGGGGGATGACCGGCGCAAGCTGTGAAAGCCACTATGCGGCCTCCAAAGCCGGGCTGATCGGCCTGACCAAGTCGCTGGCGCTGGAGCTGGGGCCGTCGGGCATCCGGGCCAACTGTGTTGCGCCGGGGGTCATTGACACCGATATGAATCGTATGCACAGCAAGGAAACGCTGCGTGCGCTTGCAGAGGATACGCCGCTTGGCCGCCTTGGGACACCGGAGGAGGCGGCGGAGGCGATCCGCTTCCTGGCTTCGCCGGAAAGCGCCTTTATTACCGGCCAGGTATTGGGCGTAACCGGCGGATTTGGCATGTAAGTCATCCGGCGCAGGGGCGCGGGGCGTCCCTGGCGCATATGCTGATGCAGGGAGGGATGGCTTTGGAATTCGTGATTTATTCGTTGGCAGCAGTCGGGTTGATTTGCATTTTGCGGTCGGTCTGTGATATACTGTTGTTAGGCTTTCTGCATGCGGAGGAATGTGCGGAGCTTTATCTGTTTCTGGATGGCCGGGCGCCCGGTGCGGAGCATCTTCTGCGCGCCGCCCATCGCGCCCGCCGTGCGTTTTTGCCGGGGCTGCCGGTGGTGTTTATTGATACCGGCGAGGGCTGCGCGTCCCTGCGGCGGCTTGCGGGGGAGCTGGATATGGAGTATTTCGGAATGTAAAAGCGGGATGGACAATATATGCAGGATTTTCAAGACTTACAGGGAGCAGCGGGCAATCCGGAAGCAATGGTAGGCGGCGCGGTCACACAGATTGTTTTTTATAATGCCGAAAACGGCTACACCGTGCTCCGCCTGACCTCGCCCGAGGGAGAGGAGATCACCGTGACCGGATGCCTGCCGAACGTTGGTTTGGGCGAGGAGCTGGTGCTGAGTGGGAAATGGGTCAGCCACCCATCCTATGGGGATCAGTTTGCTGCCGACGGATTTGAGCGCAGCCTGCCGACCAGCGTCCGGGGGATTGCGGATTATTTGGGTTCGGGCCTGCTGAAGGGCATCGGGCCGCGTCTGGCTGCGCGCATTGCCAAGGAATTCGGTGAGGAGACCTTTCGTGTCCTGGCCGAGGAGCCGGAGCGCCTGACGGAGATCCGGGGCATCACGGAGAAAAAGGCGCGTGAGATTGGGCGGCAGTTTCAAGAGCAGTCTGAGCTGCGTCAGTTGATGGACTTTCTCAGCGAGAATGAGCTGCCGTTGGAACTGACGGCGCGCCTGTACAAGCGGCTGGGGACGGCGGCAGTCGACGCACTGACGGCCAACCCGTTTTTGTTGTGCGATGATTATTATCAGGTCGATTTCAAGGTGGCAGACGACCTTGCGGCTAGCCTAGGGCTGTCCATGATGGCGCCCGAGCGGATTGACGCGGGTATTTTGTATACGATGTCGGTGAACTTGGACAATGGACACACGTTCATCCCGACGGAAAAAGTGGTCGGGACGACGGCGCACCTGCTTTCGGGGGATGGGATTTCGGTCGGCGAGGGGCACATTGCAGAGGGTCTTGTCCGCCTGACTTCCCAGGGGCAGTTGGTGCGGGAGCGGTTGGCGAATCGCGACGTGGTTTATCTGCGCGCGATGCATGAGGCGGAAACGTTTCTTTCCGAATATCTTTCCCGGGTGGCCGAGAACCAGTATGAGTATGATTTTGATGTGAGGGAGCTGCTGCATGCGTTGGAAATGGATGGCGACCTGCAGTATGCGCCGCTGCAGCGCGAGGCGATCGTAGCGGCGGCGCAAAACGGCGTTGTTATCCTGACCGGCGGCCCTGGGACCGGTAAGACGACGACAGTGCGCGGTATGCTGCGCGTGTTTGAGGCGTTGGGGCTGAATGTGGTGCTGGCCGCGCCGACCGGGCGGGCGGCCAAGCGGCTGTCTGAGCTGTGCGGTATGGAAGCGAAAACCATCCACCGCCTATTGGAGGCCGGTTATCAAGGGGGATTTGGGAGGCTGACCTTTCAGCGTTGCCGGACCAACCCGTTGGAATGTGACGCGGTTGTGTTGGACGAGGTGTCGATGGTCGATATTCAGCTGATGCAGGCGTTGGTGGAGGCGCTGCCGCACGGTGCGCGCCTGATACTGGTGGGCGATGCCGACCAGCTGCCGCCGGTGGGGCCGGGCAATTTTTTGCGGGATGCAATCGGTTCAGGGCGCGTTCCGACAATCCAGCTGTCCGAGATTTTCAGGCAGGCGCAGGAAAGCGATATCGTGTTGAATGCGCATGCGATCAACGAGGGGCGGATGCCCGCGGCTTCGGGGCGTGACGGGGACTTCTTTATTATGCGAAAATCAAACGCAGCCGACATCATCGGGACGGTGGCAGGCCTGTGTTCGACCCGTCTGCCGCGTCATTACGGGTTCTCGCCGTCGCAGATCCAGGTGCTGACCCCCTCGCGGCGGCAGGGCGCGGGCACGGTCCAACTCAACCGCACCCTGCAGGAGGCGCTGAATCCGCCAGCCGACGGCAAGGAGGAAAAGCGTTTTGGGGATACGGTCTTTCGTACGGGCGACCGCGTGATGCAGGTGAGAAATAATTATGATATCGTTTGGGAGCGCATGGACGGCAGTGAATCGGGCTGCGGCATGTTTAATGGGGATGTTGGCGAGATTGTACAGCTGCTGCCGGCCCAGGAGTGCCTGACCGTCCGTTTTGATGACAAATTGGCAACCTATACCTATGATATGCTTGGGGAGCTTGAGCTCGCGTATGCGATGACGGTACATAAGGCGCAGGGCAGCGAATTCGACGCAGTGGTCGTGGCGCTTTCCCCGGGCACCAATCCGCGCCTGCTGACACGAAATATTCTTTATACTGCCATTACCCGTGCCAAAAAGCTGCTTGTGATTGTCGGTTCCGCTGAGATCCTGCATGCAATGGTCGAGAATGACCGGCGAGGCCGGCGTTATTCCGCCCTGAAGTTGCGGCTGAAGGGGGCGGCGGCTGAGCCGCTGCCCTGAAGGGCGCCCTGCGCAGGACCGTGTAACGGATCCGTCTGAGCGGCGGCCGTTTTATGCGGGTATGACGCCGGAGATTTCCGATTTTTTCCTTTTTCAGGCTGTTTTTTGTATGGATCGAAAGGGATATGATGTCGTTTTTTGTGCGCTTTGCCTATTGCAGGGCGGGGGAAAATTCGTTATACTTTATTTCGTTAGATAAGTGAACAGCTGAGACGGAGAGAGTAGGCAGCCAGCGAACGCCGCAGCGAGCCGGGGATAGTGTAAGCCCGGCGCAATCAGCAGCCGTCCGAAAATCACTCCTGAGCTGTGCGCCGATCCCCATTTTGGGCGTAGGACGCACCGGTTTCCCTCCGTTAACCGGGAAACGTATGCTGGTACGGTAACAAGGTGGTATAACGAACGCTTTCGGGCCTTCGTCCTTTAACGGACGATGGTCCGTTTTTTGTTGCCGGGAACATCAAAAAACATTGTTTGGAGGCAAATCATCATGAAAAAAAAGCCTGTTGAAATCCGCTGGCACGGGCGCGGCGGGCAGGGCGCCAAGACCGCCTGCCTGCTGCTTGCTGACGCCGCTTTTTCCTCCGGCAAGTATGTGCAGGGCTTCCCTGAGTACGGCCCGGAGCGTATGGGGGCGCCCATTACCGCGTACAACCGCATCTCGGATGAGCGCTGCACCGTGCATTCTAATATCTATCATCCGGATTATGTTGTGGTCGTGGACGAGACGCTGCTTGCGTCTGTTGATGTGACCCATGGCTTGTCCGAGCAGGGGGCGATTATCATCAATACCAGCCGTTCTCCTGACGAGGTGCGTCCGCTGCTGGGCGGCTATGCAGGCCGGGTGTGTACGATCGACGCGCGCCGCATTTCGGAGGAAACGCTGGGCAGGAATTTCCCGAATACGCCAATGCTGGCCGCCGCGGTGAAGGTATCCGGCGTGGTCGAGCCGGGACGGTTTGTAGCCGATATGGAGGCTTCGTTCCGCCATAAATTTTCGCACAAACCGCAGGTGATTGACGGAAACATGAACGCGCTTACCAAATCGATGCAGGAGGTTAAGGTCGGATGAAGAAAGCGGAGAGTATCCATGAAAACAGCGCCTGGCAGGAATTGACCCCCGGCTGTGAGATCTATGAGCCGGGTACGGCGCTGCGCTTTTCCACCGGCGAGTGGCGCACGGCGACCCCGGTTTGGAATCCGGATGTGTGCAAGCAGTGTCTGTTATGTACGCCATACTGCCCGGATAGCGCGATTCCGGTCAAGGAGGGCCGCCGGCAGGATTTTGATTTTGACCACTGTAAGGGATGCGGCATTTGCGCAAAGGTTTGCCCGTTCCGGGCGATTCAATTTGGAAAGGAAGGTGTGTAATATGGCGAAGCGGGACCGTTTGTCGGGGAATGAGGCCGTTGCCTATGCGATGCGGCAGATCGACCCGGATGTGATGGGTGCGTTTCCGATTACGCCCTCAACCGAGATTCCACAGTATTTTGCGCAGTATGTTGCAGATGGGCTGGTACATACTGAATATGTGACCGTCGAGTCTGAGCACTCCTCTATGTCGACTTGCATCGGCGCAGCGGCGGCGGGTGCGCGTGCGGTTACCGCGACTTCCTCCTGTGGTTTGGCGCTGATGTGGGAGTTGCTGTATGTCGCGGCCTCTTACCGTCTGCCGGTGACGCTGGCCTGTGTCAACCGCGCGCTGACCGGCCCGATCAATATCAATAACGACCATTCCGATTCCATGGGGGCGCGGGACACCGGCTGGATCCAGATTTATGCGGAGAATAACCAGGAGGCGTATGACAATTATCTGCAGGCCATGCCCATTGGGGAAAATCCGGCGGTGCGTTTGCCGGTAATGGTTTGCCAAGATGGATTTATCACCTCGCATGCGGTCGAAAATATCGAGCTGTGCGAGGATGACGAGGTCAAGGCCTTTGTCGGCGAGTATCAGCCCGAGCAGTACCTGCTGAAACATGAGAACCCGTTGGCGGTTGGCCCTTATGGCGTATCCCCTTACTATATGGAGGCCAAAGTGGGGCAGGCGGAGGCCATGAAAACGGCAAAGGCGGTCATTTTGGAGATTGGCCGGCGGTTTGGAGAGATGACGGGGCGTTTTTATGGCTTCTTTGAGAGCTACCGGCTGGAGGACGCGGAAGCGGCGGTTGTCCTGATCGGCTCCTCGGCGGGCACTGCGCGCGCCTGCGTTGACGAATTGCGTGCACAGGGAAAACGGGTCGGGATGCTGAAGCTGCGGGTTTTCCGTCCGTTCCCGTTTGAGGAGCTGGCGGCGGCATTGTCCCATTGCCGGGCGGTTGCCATCCTGGATAAATGCGAGTCCTTTTCGGCGGCTGGCGGCCCGCTGGGCGCGGAGGTGCGTGCGGCGCTTTACGGCTGCCGGGAGCGGCCGCTTGCAGTGAATTATGTGTATGGCCTGGGCGGGCGTGATTTCCGTGTCGAGGATTGCACGCAGATTTTCCGTGCGCTTGAGGAGTGTATCCGCACCGGGGAAACTGGCGCGCCATACCGCCATATTGGGCAGAGGGGGTAAGGAAATGGCATATAACCTGAAAAAAGAGATGTCTAAGCCCGAGCGTTTTGTCGGGGGGCACCGTCTGTGTGCAGGCTGCGGCGCTGGGGTGGCCGTGCGCGCGGTATTGCGGGCGCTGGAACCTGAGGATAAGGCGGTTATTACCAATGCGACCGGCTGTCTGGAGGTTTCCTCTTTCCTGTATCCGTATACCGCATGGACGGATAGCTATATTCATAACGCTTTTGAAAACGCGGCGGCAACCTGCGGCGGCGTTGAAGCGGCTTACAATGCGCTGCGGCGGCGGGGCAAAGTGCAGGATCAGTTTAAGTTTATCACCTTTGGCGGGGACGGCGGTACCTATGACATTGGGTTTCAGTCTCTTTCCGGCGCGATGGAACGCGGGCACGATATGGTGTATGTCTGTTACGATAACGAGGCTTATATGAATACCGGCATTCAGCGCTCGGGCGCGACGCCGCGTTTTGCAGATGCGACGACCACGCCGGTCGGCAGGGTCTCAAACGGCAAACGCCAGAACAAGAAGGACCTCACCGAGATCATGGTTGCGCACGGCATCCCCTATGTCGCGCAGTCAACGTTTCTGACTTCGATGAAGGATCTGCACGAAAAGGCACACCGTGCGATCTATACCGAGGGCCCGGCCTTTTTGAATGTGCTGTCGCCCTGTCCGCGTGGCTGGCGTTATGCAGCGGAGGATTTGGCTGAGATCACGCGGCTTGCGGTCGAGACCTGCGTTTGGCCGCTGTTTGAGGTGATCGAGGGGGAATACCGCCTGACCTATGAGCCGCGGAAAAAGCTGCCGGTTGAAGAATTTATGCGCCCGCAGGGACGTTTTCGCCATTGCTTCGCGCCGGGCGGCGAGTGGATGATTGAAGAGGCGCAGGCCTGGGTAGACCAGAAATGGGAAAAGCTGCTGGCGAGGTGCCGCTGACCGTCCTATTTATGTAGGGCAGAGGCGCCTGCCGGCGCTTGGTACATCGGGACGCGGAAGGAGGCTGCCCCACATCGTTTCAGACGATGGGGGCAGCCTCCTTCGGCTTTGCCGGTGGGACAGCGTCCGCGCTGCTTCGCGGCATATACGGGCGTCAAAGTCCGTGTCCGGCGCGGTTTTGCAGCCGCTCAGCAGTGCCCGCTGCCGGAACAGCCATGGTGCGATTCTCCACAGTGTGCATGGCCATGGCCGCCGTGCCCGTGGTGGCTGCACTGGGGCGCAGTTTGATAGGATAGGGTTCCCGATAACAGGGCGCGGACGGCCTCGTCGGCGCTGCCTGTGACGCCGCCGTACAGTTGAATGCCGGCGGCGGCCAACGCTTGCTGTGCGCCGCCGCCAATCCCGCCGCAGATCAGTGCGTCGACCCCAAGCCCGGACAGCAGCGATGCAAGCGCGCCGTGTCCGCTGCCATTGACGCCGGCCAGCTGCTCTCGGGTAATCTGGCCGTTTTCAGCATCATAGAGCTTGAACTGTTCGGTGTGCCCAAAATGCTGAAAAATTGTTCCGTTTTCGTAAGTGACTGCGATCCTCATTTCATTTGCTCCTTTCTGAATTGCCGCTTGGTAAACGGCGCCGCGGGTTCTCCGGCAGGGGCTGCAGCCGCAGGGCGCGGCGCTGCCGTCACACAACCGGTAGTGCCCGCCTGCGATCACAAGCGCTCTGCCGTTTACAATGCTGTCTGCAAGCTTGCGCCGTGCACAGCTGTAGATCCCGGCTGCTGTGGTGCGTGAAATTTCCATCCGCCGGGCGCATTCCTCCTGGGTCAGCTGTTCTAAATCGATCAGGCGGATGGTCTCGTATTCGTCCACCGTGAGGATCGTCCTGCCGCCGCAGGCGATCCCCTCTGGCGCAAAGCGGTCGTATGCCGGTTCGGAACAGATCCGCCGGTACCGGCTTGGTCTTGGCATATTGACGCCCCCCTTTTTGTTTCCGGCATATGTCGGAAACATTATAGCATATCCGACGAGGTTCTGCAAGCCCTGTTTGGATGGGATTTGTGTTTGTGCTTTTTTTCCGATTTTGCTTGCATCCTGCGCTTTTACGTAGTAAAATGGACAAGGAATAAACATCCCGTCGTTTACGGCCCGATTCTTCAGACAGGGAGTGGGCTCGCTGGGGGTGGAAAGAGTACAGGGCCCGTGAGGGCCCGGCGTAAAGGGGTAATTTTATGCAACTGCAAGCAACTATCTGGACGCTGCTGCCGCCGGTCATTGCGATTGCGCTGGCACTGATCACCAAGGAGGTCTATTCCTCGCTGCTGATTGGCATTCTGTCGGGCGCGCTGCTGTATACCGGTTTTTCGCCGCTGGCAGCGGTAGAAACGACCTTCCAAATTATGGGGGATAAGATCGGCGGAAATGCTAATATTTTGATTTTCCTCGTGCTGCTGGGGATTTTGGTCGCGCTGGTGACCAAATCCGGCGCGTCGCGCGCCTATGGAGAATGGGCCAGCCGCCGGATCACCAGCCGCCGCGGCGCGCTGCTCGCAACCTCTGCGCTGGGGGCGTTGATTTTTGTAGATGATTATTTTAATTGCCTGACCGTCGGTACGGTCATGCGGCCGGTCACCGATAAATACAAGGTCTCTCGTGCAAAACTGGCTTATATTATCGATGCAACCGCCGCCCCGGTCTGTATCATTGCGCCGATTTCCAGTTGGGCCGCTGCCGTGGGTTCCTCTATGCCGGAGGGAGCTGAGATTGACGGCTTCAACCTGTTCCTGCGCACCATCCCTTATAATTTCTATGCGCTGCTGACCCTGGCATTCATCATTTGGCTGATGATTTGGGATAAGGATATTTTTGCAATGAAGCGCTATCAGGAAAAGCTGGGCGACCGGTCTGACAGCCTGAATGTGGAAAATCATGTTGTTGGCGGGATGGGGAAAGTCAAGGATCTCGTCGTTCCAATCCTTGTGCTGATCGTCTCTTGCATTGCTGCGATGATGTATACCGGCGGTATTTTGGAGGGTAGCGGCGTTGTACAGGCGTTTGCGGATTGTGACTCGTCGGCATCGCTGGTCCTGGGGTCGTTCTTTACGCTGATTTTTACGTTTATCATGTATGTCCCGCGCGGCATTCTCAGCTTTGGGCAGTTCTGCGAGTCGTTTACCGAGGGCTTTAAGGCGATGGTCCCGGCGATCATGATTCTCTGCCTTGCCTGGACCCTTTCCGGGGTTTGCTCCGGCGATTATTTAAACATCGGCGGCTATGTCGATTCCATTGTACGCGGGAATGCTACGATTATTCGCTTGATGCCTGCGATCTTCTTTGCCGTCGCGCTTGGGCTGGCGTTTGCAACCGGTACTTCCTGGGGGACTTTTGGGATTCTTATCCCGATTGCGGTGATTGTTTTCCAGAGCCAGGTCAGCGAGCTGCTGGTTGTGACGGTGGCGGCCTGCCTGGCGGGCGCGGTCTGTGGGGATCATATTTCGCCCATTTCGGATACGACGATTCTGGCTTCCGCCGGCGCGCAGTGCAATCATATTGATCATGTTTCCACGCAGATTCCTTATGCGATGTCGGTCGCGGGGATGTGCTTCTGCGCATATCTGGTGGCGGGCCTTCTTGGCAGCGGCTGGGCCGGATTGGCGACGGGCGCAGTACTGCTTGTGATCTTTGCCGCCGTGATGATGGCGCGTACTAAAAAATCCGTGTAAACCGGATCGAAGAGTAAAAATTCAAGCGGCCCGGCATGGGATTCACTCCCGTGCCGGGCCGTTTCTGTGTGCCAAAGGAGGGCCGGTGCAGGTAACGTGCCCGCGCCGCAGGCTTCGGTACCTGGTTTGGGGCGCCGTGCGGAGCAGGGGGAGGGCGTTAAACCGGCGGCGTTTGAGGGGAAGGGAACGTTATGGGGGCGTTGCTGCGGCTAGTCATCCTGGAGATGCAGGCCGTGGGATAGGGAGGCCTGCATACGGCGTGCCGGAAGGGCCACAGCCAGTGCAGACGCGCCTAGCACGGTCAGTAGGATCACCAGCAGGGCGCGCCAGGGCGGCGCCCACTGGTCGCCCCACTGCGAGGTTACCAGCTGGGAGAAGAGCAGCCGATGCAGCGGCAGCCCGAGTACCGTGCCCAGCAGGGCGCCGCTGAGTGCGTAGGTAAGCGCCTCGGCGGCGATCATGCGGGTCAGCTGCGCCGTGGCCATTCCGACAGCGTGCATTGCGGCATACTGCCGCAGCCGTGCGGCGGTATTCATAGAGATGCTGTTGAGGATATGGAAGATGGAAATTAACGCAATCACTGCGAGGAAGCCATACAGAAATATTGCGAATGAGGCGTACGCGCCAAACGCTTCCTGGTTGCTGAGACGGCGGTCAGAGAAGTGGAAGCCCTCGCCTGCCAGGGTGCGGAGTGCGGCAACGTCCGTATCGGAAGCCCCATGCGTCAGCTGGACGTCGAGAACCGCGTAATCGCTTTCTCCGGTAAGGCGTTGGAATAACGATTCGGAACAGAATAGGGTTATGGTGTCCGCCTCCGGGCTCGATTGGCTGTAGCGCAGCCGTCCGCAGATGGGCAGGGCATAGCCGCCGATGGTCAGAAAATCACCGGTCTGCAGCGGGCTGTCTTTGCTGTAGGCCAACAGCAGCCCTTTGCCGTCTTCAGCCTCGGTGAGCGTGCCGTCCAGGCGTGCCTTTCGCGCCCACTGGAACTGCTGCGCTTCGTATGAGATTAGGCGGAGGCGTATCGTCTGGCCGTTGGACTGCCCCTCCAGGCCGTCGGCCAAGCTGCGGCCATAGACCCGTTTGACCGCTGGCAGCGCTGCAAATGTATCGGCCATTCCTGTTGGAATCCGGAGATCCTGGTCTGTGCTGATGACTGAGAAATCGGGCGCAGAGGGTTGCAGCGGGGTAATTGCGTGCTGCATAAAGCCGACGGCTGTATGGAAAGAAAGGAACAGCACAATACTGAATGCAAATGAACCTGCCGTCAGCGCAAAATTGCGCAGGCTTCCGGTTGCGTGGTGGATGCCGAGCGCGGTATCCACCCGGAACAGCCGGGTATTGGCCGCCCGACCGGCGGCCTGTACCGTGCCTGCAATTCCCGAGACAGCGGCCAGCGGGGAAACGGCCGCCGCTCGTTTTGCCGGGGCCTGTGCGGCAAGCAATACGGTCAGCATTCCGACTGCGGCGCCGCTGGCCAGCGCCACCGGGCTGATGCCGAAGCGCGGCATGGCATCAAAGTAGGTCGGCACCAGCGTGCGCAGCAGGGCGCACAGGAGCCAGACGACGCCGACACCGGCAAGCAGGCCGGCCGGTACCGCTGTGCGGCACCAGCGTAGCGCCTCCTGCCGGACAAATTTCCGTATCTGTCCGTTTGTCGCGCCCAGGCAGCGCAGCAGGCCAAAACGTTCTGTGCGTTGGGCAACACTGCTGTTCAGGCTGCTGGTGATCATCAGCACGCCTGCGGTGACGATCAGCAGGGTCAGCACAGCCGCTACGGCATATAATTTCTGCATATAGGAGTTGAGGCTTTGGCCGGACAGCCCCATAAGCTTGGGGTTCTGTGCGAGCTGCTCTTCGGACAACCCGAACTGGTTTTGGATAGCGGTCAGCGTGCGCTGCATGTTGCAGAGGGGGGAAAGCTCCAGATAGAACCAAGGCGCCGCATCCGGAATACCGGAGAAATAGCGCCTGTAATCGGACAGGCTGAACAGCAGCCCTACGCCGTCGCGTTCATTCATCATAGCGGTATTGTGGAGCAGGCCGGTCACGCGGAGGGTGGCAGAGCCGTTGGGAAAGTCCAGTGTGACGGTATCGCCGATTCCGACGCCGAGCAGCGTTTGTGCATTTTCGGTCAGGGAAATCGTGTCCGGCTGGGTGGGATAGCCGCCTTCCAGCCAGCGGACACCAGGGAACATGGACAGCCAGGCTTCGTCGCAGCCGCAGACGGCGACGGGCCGCCCGCCGATGGAGAAATCGGCGTGAAGGTTGGTGTTTTTGGCGCCGTACCAGGCCGTTTGGACAAGCTCGGGGCGGGAGGCGATCAGGGCGCTGTCCGATTCCGAAATGCCGTCCTTGATGACGGCGTGCCAGCTGCCGTACTGCTGGATTGCCTGGATACGCTGGCTTTGCAGCTCCATATCGGCCATGCCAAAGATCGCTGTCACCAGAAATACGGCCAGTAGGATGCAGACCCGGGTCATACGGCTTTGACGGCGGTGCACCCGGGCCGAAATGGATGCCAGTTCTAAATAGCTTTTCATGCCTGCGCACCCCCAAAATCGGTCAGGATGCCGTCGTGCACGCGGAACACCCGGTCGGCCGAGGCAGTCAGGTTCAGGTTATGGGTGATCATCAGCACCGTCTGCCGGTAATGGCGGGTCGCTTTCAGCAGCAGATCCATGACATCCCGGCTGCTGCGGGAGTCTAGGTTGCCGGTCGGTTCGTCGGCCAGCACCACCGAGGGGTGGGTCAGCAGGGCACGGCCTATGGCGGCGCGCTGCTGCTGACCGCCGGACAGTTCGCTGGGCAGGTGGAGGCGGCGGTTGGCCAGGCCCAGGACTTCCAGCATTTCGTCCACTTGCTGTTGGTCGGGGGTTCGGCCGTCCAGCAGCAGCGGGAATATCAGGTTCTGCTCGACATTCAGTTCGGCAATCAACTGAAAGGACTGGAAGACAAAGCCGATGTTGCGTCGCCGGAAGATGGTGCGGCGTGCCTCTGGCAGGGCAAATAAATCTTCACCGTCCAGATATACTTTGCCTGAGGTCGGGGTGTCCAGACCGCCGATGCAGTTAAGCAGAGTGCTTTTGCCTGAACCGGAATCCCCGACAATGGCGGCGAATTCCCCGCGCTGCAGGGAGAAAGAGGCGTTCTGCAGCGCTTGGACCTCCGCAGCGCCGGCGCCATAGGTTTTGCAGAGTGCCTGTACCTTTAAGATTTCCATAAAATCGCTCCTTTGTATCGTGTGGACGTTTTTCGATGTCCCGTACAGGCAGTATAACATGCCAAGCTTACCGCCAGGTGAATTTTGGCTTACAGTTTTGTAAGGGGCGCGGCAGGCGTTTAGCGGGGGGGAGAGGGCTGCGGCGCGTCGGGCGGGGGCGGGAGGGCGGCGGTGAAAGCCGTGCCGCGGCCGGGCGTGCTTTCCGCCGAGAGCAGGCCGCCCTGCCCCTCGATGACTGCACGGGCCAGCGGAAGCCCGAGCCCGACGCCCTGCGTGGTTGCGGCGGATGCGCTGCGGTAGAACCGTTTAAAAATATGGTGCAGGTCTTCCGCTGCGATACCCTCGCCGGTGTCTGCGACCGTGATCCGGCACATTGCAGGCGTTTGCTCCCAACGCACGGTGATCTCGCCGCCGCGGGCGGTGTGGTCAATCGCATTTTGAATTAGGTTGCAAAGCGCCTCTGCCGTCCAATCCGGATCGCAGTATAAGAGGGCGGACGGGTTACCGGACAGGGTGAGCCGCTTCCCTTCACGCATGGCGCGGGTCTGCAGTTCCGCAGAGGCGCGGGCGGCCAGTGCGGCGGCCTGCAGGGTTTGGCGGTGAAAGGGGACGTTGCCTGCATCCAACTGGGCGAGTCGGAGCAGCGTGCTGGTCAAACGTTCCATACGCGCAAGCGATACGAGTGATTTTTCGGTGAAGGCGCAGACGGTATCGGTATGGTCCGGCTCGGCGGCAATAATCTCTGCATACATATGAAGCGCTGCGAGCGGGGTCTTCAGTTGGTGGGAGATATCAGAGATCGTCTGCTGCAGAAACGTTTTTGCGCGTTGTTCCGCATCAATCCCGGCCTGCAGTGCGGTAGAGAGCTGATCGACGGCGGCAAACAGCTGGGAAAGCGCACCGGGCTGCGCGCGCGGCAGGCGGCGGCTGAAATCGCCGTGTGCAAAGCGTGTGATGCAGGCGGCCGCATCACGGTACAGCCGGTCCTGGCTGGACAAAAACCGGCAGGCTGCAGCCAGCTGCAGCAGGGCAGGCAGGGACGCGCCCAGCAGTGCGGCCGGGAGGAAGGCGGCGGCGCGGCGGCACACCGGTTCCAACAGCCAGAAGGGGGCGTCTCTGCCCAGCTGCAGCAGCAAAGCGTCGGCCTGATCCGAGGTCTGGGTATAGGCCAACAGCTGCGCGGCGTCGGCTGGCGGCACGCCCTGCTCCAGCAGGGCGGCGGCCAGGGTGCGCTCGCGTGCAAAAAGTACGGCGTGCAAGCCGTGCGCATAGAAAACGGCCAGCAGGACGGCTAACAGCAGTGCGGCGGCGCAGAGCGCCGCACCCGCCGTGAAAAAACGCCGTGCGTTCTGATCCTGTACAAAGCTCATGGCTGCTCTCCCTTCCAACGGTAGCCCAGGCCACGCACAGTCAACAGACGCGCAGGGCGGGAAGGATCATCCTCGACTTTTTCCCGAAGGCGGCGGATGTAGACGGACAGGGTATTATCGTCGACGAAGCTGCCCTGCCCATCCCAAAGCGCGTCTAGGATGGCGGTACGGGACAGTGTTTTGCCGCAATTTTCCATCAAAAGGCAGAGCAGCCGGTATTCGGCGGCGGTCAGGTCGAGCGTCCTGCCGTTCCAAACGGCGCGCCCGGCAAGCCGGTCGACTGTGAGCGTGCCGGAGCGGAGCAGCCTGCCGTCTGAGGTACGGCGTAGCCGTGCACGGATGCGCGAACAGAGTTCGCCCAGACGGAAGGGTTTGGTAATATAATCGTCCGCGCCGAGGTCGAGCCCGTGGATGATGTGGGTCTCTTCGCCGGAAGCGGTTAGGAAGATAATCGGGACCGGATCGGAAGCGGCGCGCACCGACTCGCAGAGGGAAAAGCCTGAGCCGTCGGGCAGCGTGACATCGAGCAGCAGCAGGTCGTAGCGTTGTTTGTGCAGGCAGGCGCGCGCTTCGGCCAGTGAACGGGCGATATCGACCGAAAATCCGTTTTTGGGCAGGGCATAGGCAAGGCCGTCGATTAGGCCTGCGTCGTCCTCCAGCAGCAGCAGATGGGGCATGGTGGAAATCTCCTTTCGGTTTGGCAGCGTCGTGCAGATTGCGGCAGGAAGGGGGATCAATGGTAGTATTATACCACGGTTTTTGCGTTCTGTGTGTCTTACAAATTTGTAAGGACTGGCCGCAGAAGCGGCGGCTGGCGGGGACTGTGTTCCATGCGGCAGGGAGGCCGGACGCTTGGAACAGGCGTGAACCGTGCCGGGTGGCCTGCGCCGCAGCGGATCCCGCGAAAAGGGATCCGAATTTACAGCGGAACCGCGGGGGAGAGAGGCTTGACATCGCCGCGCGCCGCCGATAGAATAGAAGAAAAGGGCGGATGCGACGGCGCGCGGCCCGGGCTGCGGCAGCCTGACCGGTTTGCTGTGTGCAACAAGAGCAGGGGGATATGACATGAAATTGATTTTACTGTATTTGGCCGCGGTCAATTTGGCGGGGATGTTGGCTGTTTTTTGGGATAAGCGGCGGGCCAGGCGGGAGGAGTGGCGCATCCGGGAGCGCACCCTGTTTCTGCTTGCCGCGTTTGGCGGTACGCCCGGCGTATACGGCGCCATGAGGCTGTGCCGGCACAAAACCCGGCACAAGCGATTTATGTGGGGCCTTCCCCTGCTCTTTTTTACGCAGGTTGCGGTATTGGGATATGGGGCATACTATTGGTATACACATTTTGGGTTTCCGGTGCGGTAGGGCGGTTTGCCTCCCGTCGCGCGCATTCTTGGGCCGTGTGGGCCCCGTAACTGAGAGAAGGAGGAAGGAACCATGCTTTTGCTGAAAAACGGGCGTATTCTCGACCCATATACTGGATTGGATGATGTGCTTGATATTTTGATTGGACAGGAGGGGGAAATCTGCCGGATCGGAAAGCAGATCAGTACGCCCGAGGCTGAGACCGTCGACTTATCCGGGCTGACGGTGGCGCCCGGTTTCGTGGATACGCATGTGCATTTCCGGGATCCCGGGCAGACCGAAAAAGAGGATTTGTTCAGCGGCGCGCGGGCGGCGGCGGCAGGCGGATTTACAACGGTCGTCTGTATGGCGAATACCGTTCCGGCGTGTGACAGTGTGGAAACGCTTTCTGCCATTTCTGCACGCGCCGCGCAGGTTCAGAATGTCCGTATCCTGCAGGCGTGTGCGGTAACCAAAGGGCTGCGGGGAAGGGAGCTCACTGATTTTCAGGCCCTTCGGCGCGCGGGGGCGGCGGGGTTTACCGATGACGGCATCAACCTGACCGACCCAGGGCTGGCCCGCCGGGCGATGGAACAGGCGGTGCGGTGCGGCGTACTGCTCTCGTTCCATGAGGAGGATCCCGCGTTGCTGGGTTCGCCCGGGGTGAATGCGGGCTCGGCTGCGGCGCGGCAGCTTGGGGTCCCCGGCGCGGATCCGCGTTCGGAAGAGGCTATGGTCGAGCGGGATTTGGCGCTTGCGCAGCAGACCGGCGCGCGCGTAGTATTCCAGCATATTTCGTCGGCGCGTTCGGTTGCGCTGATCCGGCGGGCCAAGGCGGCCGGTGCGGCTGTCTTCTGTGAGGCAACCCCGCACCATCTCAGCCTGACCGAAGATGCGGTGCTTACGTATGGCGCCAATGCGCGGATGAATCCGCCGCTGCGAACCGAGTGCGACCGGCAGGCCATTGTGGACGGCCTGGCCGACGGGACGATCGACCTGATCGCTACCGACCATGCCCCGCATACGGCTGCCGAGAAGGCGCGTGCGTGGAGCCAGGCGCCTTCCGGGATTATCGGGTTAGAAACGGCGTTTTCCGTCGGCAATACCTGGCTGGTGCAGACCGGGAAGCTGACAAGGATGCAGCTGCTGGAGAAGATGAGCCGCAACCCGGCGGCGATCTATGGGCTGCAGGATAAGGGCGTTGCTGTGGGACATCATGCGGAGTTGGTGCTGCTCGATTGGGAGCGGCGGGTTGTATATCAGACCTTTCGCTCGAAGGCTGTCAACTCCCCCTATATCGGGATGCCGTTGACTGGTACGGTTTATGGCACGGTATTTGGCAGCCGCATTACCAGAAATGGCGGGACGGAGGAGGCCGGCGCTTTGCGTTAATATGGCAGGGCGGAACCTGGGCAGGCTGTGGGCCTGCAGCCGGAAGGAAGCGTCCGTATGTGCCGGCTGCGCAGGGCGGGGCTTTCCAGGAGACGTGACGAGGAAACAGAAAAATACCCGTTCAGACGTGTCTGGACGGGTATTTTTAGAGGACAAAGGAAGGTGCTGGCAGTGCAGCGGCTGGACGGGGAGGCGGCAGACCGGCATTCTTTGGGATGCCCGGGGGCTATCGCCTGAATTTGGCTGCAAACAGCAAGCCTGCGAGCAAAACGGCGGACGAAATGGCCAGCCAGAGCCACGCATTCCCTTGCCCTGCTGTCTGGCGGATTTCCTGAGGGGTGGGGCTACCAACCTTCGTAGGGATGCCGTTCTCAGAGTTTGCCTCCGCCCAATCCGGCCGTTCGGCGGCAGTTTCAGAGTTTGTCGCCGCCCAATCCGGCCGTTTGGCGGCAGTTTCGGCGTTTACCGCCGCCCAATCCGGCTGTTCGGCGGCAGTTTCGGCGTTTACCGCCGCCCAATCCGGCCGTTCGGCGGCAGTTTCAGAGTTTACCGCCGCCCAATCCGGCCGTTTGGCGGTATTTTTCGGATTTTGTCCGTTGCCTCCTCCGCCGCGATGCATGGAACCCATATCGGAAAGCTGGATGTCAGAGGCGTCAATCAGCGCAGAACCGTTCTCCTGCTGTCCCTCAGAGGTAGAGGGGATGGAGCCATCCAGCTGGCCACGGATGCTGTCCAGGCGGAGCCGGCAGAATTCGAGCAGTGTGCCGACGCCGGTTTGGAATTCCTCCAACGTGCAGAACTTTGTCGGGTCTGTTTCGATGTAGGGGGTAATTTGTTCGGCGGTGCGGCTGATCCGGTCGGAGAGTCCGCCGCTGCCCTCGGCAGCGAGAAGGAATGTTTCATAGCACGCATGATAACGCGTGAGATATGCCTCGTCCGAGAAGATCCATGCAGCCATGGGGCGGTCATCCAGCGAGCCGGTGACCGGAGAATCAATGGGGCTGTTGACGGCGGCAGAGGCATCGGAGCCGCCGAAACCGCCGAACGATAGGTTATAGTCCCAAGGTAGCATGGAAAGCTGACCGTCTTTTTCATAGAGGTAATAGTTGTGTACCATCGCACCGGTATAACTGTCGTCGTTACAGAGGAAGTTATGCACGACAAGATAACGGATGACTTCATCGGTATCTACGGTGTTTTCCAGATCTGTTCCTTCCCCCAGTTTTTTCAGCGAGGCAATCAGGCGCGCTTGCCCAGCGGATGTGACCTCGGTCTTTGCATTGTCAAAAATATTGGGATAACTGTCCGGGTCGTCGTCAATGTACTGTAGCTTGACATCGCTGCTGCCCATTCCGCCGAAGCCGTCAGGCGGGCCGTCCCGCTGTCCGCGTTCTCCGGCTTCTCTGCCGTTGGAGAAAGAAAGAGCAAAGGGGACGCCGGACATTTCGTCCGGCATTTCTGCGGCGGGGTCGTCTCCAAACCCGCCGTCCGGCATCTTTTCCCGGGGGCCGCCTCCAAACCCGCCGCCGAAATCCATGCTGTCCGGCTTGTAAAGGCTGCCGTGGTCCTTCCCATAGACCCGGGTTAGGAAAGCGTCTTCGATCGCTTCCACCGCGAGGTATAGCCCCCAGTCCTCCCCGTTGACCGTGAGATAGACATAACTGCACAGGGGGGAGGGGACGCCCGCCTCGCGCATCAGGGTATAGGCAAGGTAATCCTTCATACAGGTGTTGTCCTGGATCAGGTTGTTTAGACATAGTTTATCCAAACCGTAATAGGTATTTCCGGCCTCATAGTGGTCGAATTCGATTTTGAAGCTATAGCGGTCGTTGCCGTAGGCGCTTACCATGCTCAGCGAGGTATTGCCTTTTGCACGGATCGCCACGTTTTTGCAGGCGTCGTTATCGATTATGACCGAACAGGATTGATACGCTTCGTTCTCGCAGGTTTCAAGGAAGTCGTCCCAGTCGTCCATTACGATATCAATGGTGTGTACGCGCGAGGTGTCAAACAGACGGGTTTCATAGCCGTATGCGACGCCTCCGGTATCGAAATGTGCCGCGCTGCAGAAAAGAATAGCTGTCAGCAGGGCAAGGGCAAGGGCCGCACAGCAGATCCGGTCGATCGAGCGGTGTGTTGCCATAGTGTATGGTCCCCCCTCAGCCCATGTATTCGCCGCTGTAGCTGACCAGGACGGCGCTGTCGATGCCGTCCATACCGGCGAGGTCGTTGATGAAATCGGTGTTGTCGCTCTTTAGCTGGATTTCAAGGTTTAGTTCAACCCGGCCCTGCTGGGCTGTTTTGCTTTTGAGGACGCAGCGGTCTGTGTGGCAGTTCAGGAATTCACGCGCTGCCCGCTCACTGTCATGGCCGTCGCAGGTCAGTACGACGATATAAGGATTGAAATGGGATTTCCGGTTGACGAAAATCAGCAAGAAAATACCGATGGCTACGCTGCCGGCTACTGCCAGGGGAATCATCCCTGCGGCTAGAACGATGCCGGCTGCGATGGACCAAAACAGGAAAGCGATGTCCAGCGGCTCCTTAATGGCCGTACGGAAGCGGACGATAGACAGCGCGCCGACCATGCCAAGGGAAAGTACGACGTTGGAGGTGACGGCAAGGATCACAACGGTGGTGATCATGGTCAGCGCGACCAGGGTGACGCCAAAGCTGGAAGAGAACATCACACCCGAAAAAGTTTTTTGATATACCAGGAAAATGAACATGCCCAGTCCGAAGGACAGCAATAGGGCAACGGCCATGTCCAGCAGGCTCACGCCGGTGATGTTTTCGAGGAAGTTGGATCGAAATATGTCGTTGAAGGTCATAACAGTTGGAACTCCTTTGGAAATAATATGGATGAAAGCGGTATGGAGCAGGACCTTGCTCGGACCTGCTTAGAACTTGGCAGGATACCGGGCGGGGGCTTTTACTGTGCGTTCTGCAGGAACCCTGACGGATTACAGAGGAAGGTCGCCTCGCTTCTGCAAAAATGCATGCCCGAAAGCCGCGTCTGCGGGTCTGCAAACAGACGCTGGAAGGATGCCGGCGCGGCGGACCGCAGCCCATCACAGGGGAGGGCGGCATAGGGATGCAGGCGTGCTACCCGTATACGCGGCAGGCAGCATATTTAGAAAAGGCGGCTGTGCGGCGGCCGGGAAGCTGAACTGCGTCCCGGATAATGGCGGGCAGGTATTCGTCCCACTTGACTTCTAAAAGGATTGGGTCATCCGGTATAGGGATGGTCACGCAGGAAGGCTGCAGAAAATCGAGGGGGTTGCGGCTGGTACGGATGTGATAATCCAGGGTAACCCGGACATTGCCCGGCGCAAAGATAAAGGGCTCACGGGTGTAGTCGACGATTGTGCGTGGACGCAGCCCTTGGGAGCGCAGCTTGCTGTAAAGCTCGACGGCCAGCGGGCGTCCGCTGCGCGGCATCCAGTCAAGATCGCCGGAGAGCAGCGCCTGGACTTCTTCGGCGGAGAGCGGGGCGCTTGCCTTGACGCCAAGGCCGTTGCGCCTGCACTTTTTTTCCAGATGGATCAGGCTGGTGTCGCCGTTATAGTAGCGGATCCGGAATTTTTCGCGGGCGTTTACGCCGTCCAGTTTTTCGCGAAGCGCTTTATCTGATAGGGTGTCAAAGTACAGGCTGCGAATATGGTAACGGCCCTGCAGCGCGTGCGTGTCCGTATGGGCGACCGCCTGCATCCGGCGCCGGATGGCAAGCAGGTCGCAGAATGTAATCTCGTGTTTCCATTCATGACGATATTCTGTGATTCTCACAAAGACAGACTCCTTTCGGGGGGCGTTTGAGCGCCAGAGGCCCTGCGGCGGCTGGCTATGGGCCTATTATAAGCCGGTAGGCTGAATTGACGCTGAATTTTACGGTGTTGTTTTTGTGAACCCGGCGGATGGGCGTATTTGAGAAATTTAGATTTTTGTCAAAAATTCAGCTTCCTTTCAGGGACGCCTCGTATTATAATATAAAATAGGCGGGTTTAGGAGGTTGTCGGGAATGCGCATTCTGGTGATCGAGGATGAAAAGCGGCTTGCCGATTCCCTGCAGATTCTGCTGGAGAGCAGGGGATATACGGTAGAGACTGCGTATGATGGGGAGACTGGCGCGGAATACGTTGGGCTTGGAATCTACGATCTGGTGATCTTGGATGTCATGATGCCGGGGATGGACGGCTATGCGCTGGCGCGGCGGATACGCGCCCAGCGCTGTGCGGTTCCCATTCTCATGCTGACTGCCAAATCCGGGGTGGATGACCGGGTGGAGGGGCTGACCGCCGGCGCGGATTATTATCTGACCAAGCCCTTTGACACGCGGGAGCTGCTTGCCTGCGTCGGCGCGCTGCTGCGGCGGCAGGGCGGGCAGGTCGACGTGCTGACCTTTGGCAATACCACCCTGGATCTTGCCGACGGAACGTTGGCGTGCGGCAGCGAGCGGATCCGCTTGTCCGCGCGTGAGTTCGATGTGATGCGCTTGCTGATGCAGTCCGGTTCACGCAACCTCTCCAAAGAGACGCTGCTCGCCAGGGTGTGGGGTTACGACTCGAATGCGGTGGAAAACCATGTCGAGGTTTATGTCGGTTTCCTACGGAAGAAGTTGGCCGGCATTGGCTCGAATATCCGCATTGCCGCGATCCGAAAGCTGGGCTATCATCTGGAGGATTCGAACGGATGAGGGGCCCTCCCCTGGCGTGAGCGCCTTCATGAGCCGGATGCCGGCAGGAGTTTCCTCTTTGACCGGGGACTTGTGGCGCCGGCACAGCCCTGCGATACCGCAGGGCTGCGGCGTCTTCCCCGAAATCAGACAGCATGGCCTGCCGGGGCTTTGGGCAGGCAGCGGAAAGGGATGAATATGGATTTATCAAACATTATTTCACTCCTCAGCGGGACAGCCCTGTTTCTGTTCGGCATGTCCCTTATGGGCGATGGACTGAAAAAGGTTGCCGGAAACCGGCTGGAGGTGTTGCTGTATAAGCTGACCAATACTTCTTGGAAGGGCATCCTATTGGGGACTGGCGTTACCGCCGTGATCCAGTCTTCTTCCGCCACTTCGGCGATGGTGGTCGGTTTTGTCAACTCGGGTATGATGAAATTCCGGCAGTCAATCGGTATTATCCTGGGTTCGATTATTGGCACCAGTATCACGGGCTGGGTAATCTGCCTGTCTAGCCTGGGCGGCGGGGGCGGCGGCTGGATCAAGCTGCTTTCTACTGCGACGCTGACCGGTGTGATTTCGATCATTGGCATTATCCTGCGGATGTTCAGCAAGCGGCAGGCGCTCATCCATACAGGTGATATTATGCTTGGATTTTCGGTACTGATGTTCGGCATGAGCTCGATGAGCGGTTCGGTCGCACCGCTGACCGAGAGCCCGGCGTTTGTGCGGGTGCTGACCGTTTTTTCCAACCCTCTGCTTGGCATTGCGGCGGGCGCGCTGTTTACCTGCATCCTGCAGAGCGCGTCGGCGACTGTGGGCATTCTGCAGGCCCTGGCCATTACGGGTGCGATCGATTTTTCGACGGCGTTTCCGCTGATTATGGGGATTGCGGTCGGCTCGGCCGTGCCGGTGCTGCTGTCCGCGCTGGGCGCGAATGCCGACGGCAAACGCACCTCGGTCGTTTACCTGCTGACCAATATCTTTGGCATGGCGCTTTGTGGGACCGTCTTTTATGCCGCCCATGCGGTCTGCCATTTTCCGTTTATGGGCGTGGTCATGACGACGGTTAGTATTGCGCTGCTCAACACGGTGTTTCGTTTGGTGACGGTATTGTTGCTGTATCCGCTGATTCCGGTGCTGGAACGGGTGACCTGCCGGCTGATCCGGGAGCAGGTGGGCGGCGCCAGGGCAAAGCCCGGCGAGCCGCGTCCTGAGGATCGCTTTCTTCCGTATCCACCGCTGGCCATTGCGCAGTGCCGTGAGTTTATCATTGCCATGGCGGTGGGGGCGCGCAAGAGCCTGACTGATGCGCTGGCATTGACCCATACGTTTACCACGGAAGGATTCCAGCAGGTGGCCGCGCTTGAGGAGCAGTCCGACCGTTATGAGGATACCATTGGTACATATTTAATGAAAATCACCTTGCGTGAGCTGGACGCCCGGCAAAATGCCGAGGTTTCCGAATTCCTGCATACGCTGCCCGATTTTGAACGGATTTCCGACCATGCGCTCAACATCGCTGAGACGGCGCAGGAGATCCATGACAAGGGGATCATTTACTCGGCGGATGCGCAGCACGAGCTGCAGATCATGCAGGATGCGGTGGAAGAGATTGTCACGCTGACCGTGGACGCGTTCTCCAAGAACGATCTGCAGCTTGCCGCTAAGGTCGAGCCGCTGGAGGAAGTCATTGACGAGCTGTGCAATCAGCTGAAGCAGAATCACGTTAACCGCCTGCAGCACGGCATGTGCTCGCTGGAACATGGCTTCCCGTTTAACAATCTGTTGGTTGATTATGAGCGGGTTTCGGATCATTGTTCTAATATCGCGCTCGCACTGCTCGAGCTGGAAACCGATGCGTTCAACACCCATGAGCATTTGAAAAACCTGGAGGCCGAAAAGCATGCCTCCTTCCTGCGTAATCTGGAGGGCTACCAGCAGAAATACGCATTGTAACGTGCGTCGGCCCCTTCCGGCGCCGACGTGTGGGAAATATCTGCGAATGGGGGAAGCCTATGATCAAGCGCCTGCGGATCAAATTTGTCTGCATCAACATGTCGATTGTGCTGCTGATGCTGTGCATGATATTGGGCACGGTGCTGCGTGTGAACCGGCTGGGCGCCGAGCGGGAGAGCCTGCATATGATGCAGACGGCTGCGTTCGCGCCGCACCGCGCGCAGCCGCCGGGGGAATCGCCGAATCCGGCTGCGCTGCTGCCGTGCTTTACGCTGCGGCCGGGGGCAGACGGGGAGCTTATTTCTGAGGGCGGGCATTTTTTCGACCTGTCTGACCGGGCGCTTTTGCGTACGTTGTATGCGCAGGCGTCTGCGGGGGCGGCGGTGGATATCCTGCCCCAGTACCGACTGCGCTATTTGCGGCTGGAGACGCCGGCAGGACCGTGTATCGTCTTTGCAGATATCTCGGGGGAGCTTTCAGCGCAGCGCAGGCTTTTGGTGGGCTGCCTGCTGGCTGGAGGGGGCAGTGCGGCGGCGTTCCTTCTGATCAGTATTGCGCTGTCCGGTTGGGCGGTCCGCCCTGTGGGCGCGGCTTGGCAGCAGCAGCGGCAGTTTGTGTCCGATGCGTCGCACGAGCTGAAGACGCCGCTGACCGTTATTCTGACCAACGCCGAATTGTTGCAGGATGTGGCCGCGCCGCCTGCGCAGCGGGCGGAATTTGTAGAAAATATTCTGGTGATGTCACGGGAAATGCGCAGCCTGATTGAGTGTTTGCTTGAGCTTGCGCGGGCGGAGGGCGGTATGACCCGGCAGGCCGGCGTTCCGGTTGATTTGAGCCGTCTGACGGCACAGGCGCTGCTGCCCTTCGAGCCGGTTTATTTTGAGAAAGGGCTGACGCTGACGGGAACGCTGGCACAGGGCGTTACCGTTTGCGGCAGCGCGCCGCATTTGCGGCATTTGCTGGAGATTCTGCTGGATAACGCGCAGAAGTATACGGCCCCGGCGGGAGACGTTACGGTTACGCTCAGAATGGCTGGGCGCAGACACTGCTTGTTGGCGGTGTCCAATCCGGGGCCGCCTCTTTCCCCTGCACAAAGGCGTGATATCTTCAAGCGCTTTTACCGGGTGGATGAGGCCCGCAGCCGGGATGGCAGTTACGGGCTCGGGCTCTCAATCGCCGAAGCGGTGGTACGGGGGCACCGGGGGCGCATCTGGGCGGAAAGCGAGGCAGGGAGGAACACGTTTTGCGTGCGGCTGCCGGTCGTGCGCGGCAGGAGATAACGCACGCGTCGCATGAGCGGCGCGTTGTCCTGATGACCGGAGCCTCTTGCCGCA
>CANPPM010000002.1 GCA_947575935.1 uncultured Butyricicoccus sp.
CCTCAAACCCTTCCCGCGTCAAAACAGATTTCCAGCTGTCCTCCGCATCACCTGCAAGATCATTCCTTGCATGCTCGCCCGCCACGATCATCAACGGTGCAATCGTCACCCGGCGCACCTGCCGCGCCCGCAGGCGGTCACAGATATACGCAATCCCAGGGAACCCCTCGACCGTACCAACATAAACGCGCTCTGCCCCCAGCGCCCGAAACTGATTTTCTATTTCACTGTAAACCGCATTGGCAAAATGCGCGCTTCCGTGACCCATATAGACCCAGGCCTCGTCTGGAGCGCGGTCTGGCAGGCACTGCAACAGTCCACGGCATAGCGTACGGCAATCCTCCGACCCAGCCAACAGCGGCTCGCCAATGATAAGACGGGGAATTTTTCTCCGATACGGGCTCAGCTCACGGCACATTTTTTCATACTCCAACCCCGGCATAACATGCAGGCTCTGGCAGCACATCTCCTCATAGCCCGCTGCCGTCAATACCGCCGCCAGTTCACCGGCGCCGGGAATATGCACCCCCTCCCGCCGTTCAATCCTTTCACGTACAACGGACGAAGTAAATGCCCGGTAAAAATCATGCTGCGGCGCGCAGCCCGGCTTCGATCTGTGCAATCGACTGCCGCGCCTCCGGAACAGTGGCGCCAAAGCTGATCACCGCAAGCGCCTTTTTCATCCTAAAATCCCTCCCTTTTTATCAGCTGGTAAAGCAGGGCATTCACAATTGCAGCCGCTACATTCGAGCCGCCCTTTCGTCCGCGCGCAATGATATACGGCGTTTCACCGCCAAGGAACAGCTCCTTTGCCTCTTCCACGTTGACGAATCCGACCGGCACGCCGACCACCAGCGCAGGGCTGAGCGCGCCCTCCCGGATCATTTCATGCAGACGCACTAACGCTGTAGGCGCATTGCCGACAGCAAAAATCACCGCACCCTCAAGCTTGGCAGCACGCTCCATCGAAACAGAGGCCCGGGTCACGCCGCGCTGCGCCGCTTCCGCAGCAACCTCTGGGTCAGCCATATAGCATACCGCCTGACAGCCCAACTGCCGGAGCGCCGGTTTGCTGATGCCGGCAAGCGCCATGTTGGTATCGGTTACAATTATTGCACCCGCCTGCAGCGCGCCTTGTGCGCGGCTGACCGCTTCGGGAGAAAACACCAGATTCTCTGCGTAATCAAAATCTGCCGTGGTATGGATCACACGTTTGACGACCGCTTCCTCCTCTGGCGGAAAAGCGCGTGCCCCCAATTCCTTTGAGATGATAGCAAAGCTGCGTCTTTCGATCTCATCCGGCTTGAAAAAAAAGCCGCTGTTTGTCTCCACCGTACTACCCCTTTCGCTCCAAAATCCTATAAATGTACTCCATATCGAGTGCGCCGCGCACAATTTCGGCCAGCCGGCCGTACTGCGCCTCCCGATCCTGTGCCGGGTCAACCTGCACGGGATCCAGCGTCAGGCCGCGCCGCGCCGCAAGCAGCCCTGTTAACCGCTCTGCCAGATCCGCCTGATCAAAGACGCCATGCTGATACGTGCCAAATACATGGCCGCTGACACATCCATCCAAAACTGGCCCGCCGCTGCGATACAGCTTCTGAAACGGCTGCGCGCCGCACGACAGCACGGTCTCCCCCATATGGATTTCATAACCTTGCGTTTTAGCCCCCGAAAGTCCGCAGAAAAAACCGGACTGTGGAAGCAACTCCCCCCTCGCCTGCATGGTCAGCTTTTCACCACGGAAAACGGTTTCTACCGGAAGCAGCCCCAAGCCGCGCATCTCGCCGCCGCCCTCGTGCCCTTCCGGGTCATGCAGCCGCTGTCCCAGCATTTGGTAACCGCCGCAAATACCTACAACCGGCGTCCCGCCCGCATGCAGCTGCATAATTTTCGCTTCCATGCCGCTTTCCCGCAGCCATCGGAGGTCTGCAAGCGTCGATTTTGTACCGGGAAGAACGACCAGATCCGCACACCCCAATTGGCTTGGACGTGATACATAGCGTACCCCCACCCCTGGAATACGCGAAAAAACATTAAAATCTGTGAAATTAGACAAATGCGGCAGCCGGATAACCACAATATCCAGCAGACCTTCCGCCGCCCGCACATCTAATCGCTCAGACAGGCTGTCCTCCTCATCCAGGTCAAGCGACGCATAAGGCACGACCCCCAATACAGGCTTCCCAGTCAGCTCCTCCAACCTCGTCAGGCCCGGGCGGAGAATCTCCAGATCACCACGAAATTTATTGATAATCAGCCCTCGGATCCTTGCCTGTTCGCCAGGCTCCAACAGCTTGACCGTTCCATACAGAGACGCAAACACACCGCCCCGGTCGATATCCCCAACCAGCACAACCGGAGCATCCACCATCTCCGCAAGACCCATGTTGACAAAATCGCCCCGTTTCAGGTTAATCTCCGCCGGACTGCCCGCCCCCTCAATCACAATCACATCATACTCGGCCGCGAGGCTGTGAAACGCCTCCCAGACGACTGGCCGGAGCGCCTGCCTTTCCGCCCAATATTCCCATGCGGACCGGTTTCCGGTCACCCGCCCATTCACGATTACCTGAGAACCAGTATCACTGGCCGGCTTAAGCAAAATGGGATTCATACGCACATCAGGCAAGATCCCTGCCGCCTCAGCCTGCATCGCCTGTGCACGTCCCATTTCCAGCCCGTCCGCCGTAACAAACGAGTTCAGCGCCATGTTCTGTGCCTTAAAAGGGGCGGCCCGATAACCGTCCTGCCGAAAAATCCGGCAGAGTGCAGCAGCCATCACACTTTTGCCCGCGTTAGAGCATGTGCCCTGCACCATAATCGTCTTTGCCATGCAGCACCTCCCAAAGAGTATTTAAAAGCTGTTCGTTTTCCATATGCTTCCGTACCGCTGCGCGATACCAGCCCGGCCCCAGGCCGCGAAAGGCTGCACAATCCCTCAGCAGGATTCCATGCGGCAGAAGCCGCTCCGAAAGCCTGTGCTCCTCCGACCGGAATAATACAAAGTTCGCCTGCCCCGGACATACCCAAAGACCACAGCGCTGCAGCCCCTCCGCCAGGAAAGCCCGTTCCCGGGCGGAAACACACACCGTTTCCCGGACAAATCCACCGCACAAAAGCGCCGCCGTACCGGCTTTCTGCGCCAGATAAGAGACATTCCACGGCTGTCCGGCAGCCCGCAGCGCTCGGATCAGGCTTGTGTCCTGCGTCATGCACCAGCCCAGCCGCACCCCTGCCAGCGCATATAATTTGGTGAATGCGCGGACAACCACCAGACGCTCGTACCGGTCCAACCAACGCCGCATGGAGCGCGCCCCATCGTCCGCAAGAAAGCCGCTGAAACATTCGTCAACAACCAGCCATGCGCCAATTTCTGCACACCGTGCCGCTATACGGTCAAATAATTCGGATCCAATGACCTGCCCGGTTGGATTGTTCGGCGAACACAGGAGCACCGCTTCGATTTCCCCCGTCAACTCGCTTAAAATACGCCCGGTTACCGCAAAATCCTCCCCGCTCCGCAGCACGTGAAACCGGCAGTCACAGCCGTTGCTGCGCAGCGCCCGCTCGTACTCTGAAAAGCTGGGCGCGGTCAACAGCGCAGCTCCAGGCCGCAGGACTGCCGCCAGCCGGTCGAAAATCTCTGCCGCGCCATTCCCGCAAAAAATCTGTTCTGGGGACAACCTCCACCGTGCCGCCAGCTGCTCGGACAACTCCCGGCATAGGGGGTCGGGATAGCGCTCGCATTCCCCCACCGCCTGATGCAACGCCGCACGTACCAGCGCCGGCATCCCCAACGGATTTAAGCTCGCAGAGAAATCCAACAACGGCTTCCCCGGAAAACGGCGGGCATATCCGGTCAGATCTCCGCCGTGTGCAAGGGCTTCCATTTCCACCCCATCCTTTCTTTTCATGCATCTATGCGGCAGGCATCTCGCTTGGGCAGGCAGAGGCCATCCCTCCTGCATGCAATTTCCGAAAACCTGTTTCATATCCAGACAGGGACAACAGCCTATCCGACAGCACTTGGGAAGATCCGGAGCAGCTCCTGCACACAGCCGGCGGCCAAAAGCCGCGTGAGCATCCCCAGCCCAAGCGCCAGTATAGAAGCCAGGCGCATCATCCGTACAGTACGTCCAATGTCAGCCGCCTCGACGGAACGGTCTGCATCCCCCATAGGGGCTTTTTTCACTGTTTTTCCGAAATACACGGCATCCCCACCCAGCTGCACACCGAGCGCGCCCGCCACAGCCGATTCGGTCTGACCGGCGTTCGGGCTCTTGTGAAGGCTGCGGTCGCGTATCCAGATCCGCAGCGCCCCCCTGCCGTCCAGCCCGGACAGACCTGCCGCCGCAATTAACAGCAGTGCGGAGATCCTCGCCGGAAGCAGATTTACCAAATCATCCATCTTCGCAGAAAACTTTCCGAAAAATTCATATTTTTCGTTATGATACCCAACCATTGAATCCAATGTATTCACCGCCTTATACCACATGCCAAGCGGCGCGCCCCCCAGCAGCAGGAAAAAAAGAGGCGCGACAACACCGTCGGTTGTATTCTCTGCAATCGTTTCTACCGCGGCCTTCAATACCTCCTCCTGTGAAAGCGCCGAGGTATCACGCCCCACATACCAACCGACCGCTTCACGCCCGGCTGCAAGCGACCTGCACAGCGCCTGCTCAACATGCGCGCCCGCCCTGCACAAACTGCGCCGCGCAAGAATCAGCCCGCACAAAACGCTCTCTGCGGCCAGGCGCAGCCATGGAGAAACCCTTTCCAGCACCGTCAAAAAAACCGCCGTCACGCCAAAGCTTGTGCCCGTCACACACAGCCAGAGCAGAACGCCTGCAACTACTTCGGCGCGCGGCCCCGACGGGAAAATCCGCCGCAGATGCTTTTCCAGCCAGGAAATGAGCGTACCGACCGCACAAACCGGATGCCACAGCCATTCCGGATCTCCAAAAAGCGTATCTAGTAAAAAACCGCCTGCCGCCAATATCAAAAAGCGCATGCATGCCCTCCAAAGTTACGTTATTTGATCCTCTGCGGAATCCCTGCCCATATCCGATACACCGCGTCAGCTTTTGCTGCAAGCGCACAGCACAGCCGCCCGGTCTCCTCCCGCCAACGCTCCTCCGCCGGATCTTCCGGCACAATGCCGCAGCCAATCTCATCACAGGTGACAACCCTCCCCAGCAGCCCCGGCAGAAGGGACTGCGGGGTACGGCCCGCTTTCAGCGCTTCCCGTACCAATCGCTGCAGTCCTATAACCGGCTGCAGTTCCGGATACCGGGTCCGTGCAAAATGGGCCTTCCCCTGGCAGGCCCCTCCAACAATCAAAACCGTCATCCCATCAGCCCTCCCCATGCCGCAAACAACAGCGCAAGCAGCTCAGCAACGGAAATGTAAAATCCGGCTAAATCACCGGTAACGCCTCCAAAGCAGCGCAGGCACAGCCGCCTATGCCGCGCGCCCCACAGCAGCAGCGCAGACAGGAAAAGCGCCATCCAGCCGGCCGTCCTAAGATCCCGCTGCCGCCCCTGCAGCAGCAGCCAGCCCGCAGTCAGGCCCCACACCGCAGCCAGCACCCTTGCTGCAACCGTCTTGTCGCTGCCCTCCGCAAACAGATACGCAAGACCGGAAGACTTCGCGCAGGGCAGCCTGACAATCCGTCGCCCGCCGCCTGCACGGGAAAGAACAAACCCCGCCGCTGCTAACGGCAAAAATGCCGGTTCCCGGTAGATCTGTGCAAAGCAGGCGATTTCCGCCAGCAAAAACGCCGCCAGCCAGAGTACGCCAAATGCTCCAATATGGGGATCCTTTAAAATTTCCAGCCGTTTTTCCTGCGTTCCATAGGAGCACATTGCATCGCAGGTATCTGCAAATCCGTCCAGATGAATTCCGCCGGTGACAGCTATGGGCAACAACGCCGCAAACACCGCATAAAATAAAAGATCCGCCCCCCATGCCCGGCATAGCCAGAACCAAAACAGCTCTAATCCCCCAACCAGCGCCCCAACCAGCGGCAGGAAGCAAAGCGCCCATCGCATTGTTTTTTTCTCCCAGGGCGTCTGCGGCATAGGGATCGCAGAATAGAGCGAAAACGCCACACAAAAGCCGCTCCAAACCGATTTCATCCGTTTTCCCCCCCTATCCGGCATAAAATACCGCAGACTGATTCATAAACCGCGCCAGCCCGCACGGCAATCTCCTGATTAACCGCAGCCAACGCCCGAAGATACTGCATGGTCTGCTCCGAATAGATCCGCCCATCCGAAAAAACCTCGTTTGTAACCACAACCAGCGTTTCACATCGCTCCTCCAGCGACAGCACGCCCTTGACTGCCGCCTGCACCGCCGCCTGCCCGGCTCCCTCGGGTGAAAACATTTCGTTTGCGAGCAGATTGGACAGACATTCAAGCAGAATACCGCGAAACGGGCGTTCCGGCACGAAATGGGCAAGATCGGTATACCGCTCTGCAGTCTCAAACCCTTTTCCCCTTCTCAGCGCACGATGGCGGGCAATCCGCTTCTGCGCCGCTTCCCCAAAGGGCTGCATGGCAGCGACGTACAAACGTTCCCCCGCCGGAACCGCCTGACAGAGCAGACGTTCCGCATGCTCCGACTTTCCGGAGGCCGCGCCCCCTGCAACGATGATCAGCATCAGGTTCCCCCACCTTATGACAATGGTTGATACGCTTCGATGCCGGCGTCATCGAAACTGATCATCCCCCTGTAAACAGCCAACGCCAGATCAAGCAGGCCCACTGCAGCCACAGCCCCCGTGCCCTCTCCCAAGCGCATACCCGCCGTCAAAAACGGCGCCGCGCCCAGCTCATCCAGCAACAATTTTCCTGCCGGTTCTGCCGACTGATGTGACGGCAATATGTATCCTTTTGCCGGGGGGCAAAGCCGGACCGCCGCCAGCGCTGCAGCCGCAGCAATCACACCGTCCATCACGACTGGCACGCCGCAAAAAGCGCCCCCCAAATACAGCCCCGCCATACCGGCAAGATCCAGGCCGCCAACTTTGGAAAGTATATCCACCGGATCCGCAGGATCCGGCCGGTTCTTAGCAACCGCCCTGCGAACCGCCTCGGTCTTCCGCGCGAGTCCCTCGCTTGACAGACCCGCGCCGCGCCCGGTCACGCGCTCCGGCGGAAGCCCCAACAGTACCGCGCTGACGGCGGCGGCACTCGTCGTATTGCCAATGCCCATCTCCCCCGCACAAAGAAGCTTATGCCCGCTCTGCACACACATCAGCGCCATCTCCATACCGGTTTCTATGGCCCGGATACAGGTTTCCCGCGTCATAGCTGGCCCCTTGGTGAAATCGTCCGTACCGCGCATCAGCTTCCGGCAGACAATCCGCCCGCCCTGTACCTCATTTGCAACGCCGATATCAACCGGAACAACGTCTATGCCCAACTGCGCCGCCATCAGGCATACCGCGCTTTTTCCAGCATCCATATTTTGGGTAACAGCCGCTGTGACCTCCTGCCCGCACTGTGTGACACCCTGCGCAACTACCCCGTTATCCGCACAAAAGACCACCACTGCCCGCCGGTCAATCTCTGGGATCAGGGTACGCTGAATCCCGGCGAGGCGAACGACCGCCTCCCCCAGCTTCCCCAAGCTGCCCAGCGGGATTGCAAGGCCCTGCAGACGGCCCGCCGCCGCCTGCATGCTCTCTTCACACAAAGGCTGAATCGCCTGAATAACCTGCATTAGTTCCATAATAATCCCCTCGATTCTGCACATTTCCGAACAAACCGCGCGGCCAATTCCGGCTGCGCACGAAAATATAAATGGGGGAACCCCGCATACAGCCGCTCGCCTGCGTGCACACAGTCCCACATTTTCCCATTTTTCTTGACCGCCCGAAACGCACTGCCGCCGTCGGGCGCACAGGCATAATGAAATTCGTGCGCACGAATGCAGATCCCTTTTTCTGCAATCATAGACGTCCGTCTGGCAGTCAGCGTCACATAACCAAAATTCTGCAGCCGGCCTGTCAGCCTTGCCGTGCCAGGCAGCACCCCCGCCATCGGATACGGCACGCCATCTTCCCCCGCCAACCCCTCATGCAGATAAAGAAAACCGCCGCACTCGGCAACCACAGGCATGCCGCGCCCAACCGCCCGCCGCACAGCATCGCGCATGGAGGCGTTTCCGGCCAGACGCGCCGCATGCAGTTCGGGATAGCCGCCGCCCAAATACAGCCCGTCGGTCTGTTCCGGCAGCCCGGCATCGGCAATCGGGGAAAAAGGAAGAAGCTCCGCGCCAAGCGCGCGCAACACCTCTAAATTATCGGCATAATAAAAACAAAACGCCGCATCCTGCGCAACGGCAATCCGTACCGCCTGCCGGCAGACAGGGGAAATTTGTGCCGTCTGGTCGGCCAGCCCTCCGGCGCTATGCGCGAGCGACAGCAGGCCGTCAAGATCCAGCCCCTCTTCCGCCGCACCGGCAAGGCGGTCAAGCCGGGCCTGCAGGCCCGCAACCTCCTGGGCGGTGACAAGCCCAAGATGACGGCTAGATACGGCGGCCTCGGGCAGCATTGGCAGACAGCCATAGGCTTTCAACCCAGACTTTTCGACAATCTCACGATAAAATGGATACCGTTCAGGCGAAACGCCGTTTACAATCACGCCGGCTGCCGTATTGGGGGCAAATGTGCGAAATCCCGTCAGCATCGCCGCAAGAGAAAGCGACTGACCGTCCGGCCGTACCACCAGCACGGCCGGCGTGCCTGTTACACGGGCAAGATGGGCGGCAGACGCGGTATCGGTCGTGCCCGAAATCCCATCATAAAACCCCATCGCCCCCTCGATCACACCAACCGCCCCGGTGTCGAGCGCCCGCGCCAGCTGGCCGCACACACCAGCCTCATCCTCAAAAAAAAGATCCAAATTCCGGGAGGGAATGCCGAGCGCAGCAGTATGGTACATTGGGTCAATGTAATCCGGCCCGCATTTGAATGCGCGCAGCGGCACGCCGCGCCGCTGCAGCGCCCGCAGGACCGCACTGGTGACGGTTGTCTTGCCGCATCCGGACTGTGTCCCGGCAATCAGAATGCGATCATGCATGCCGTACCCCTCCTCCAGTGATCAGAAAGACTGGATTATTGGCCGCCAACATGGTATATCCTCCGGTCAGCCGCCCACGTGCGGACGCTAATTGGCAAACCTCGCTGTCTGCAAAGCCGCACGCTGCCATGCTCCGCCGCGCTTCCTCCAACGTTTCCAGCGATACGGCGCTGACAACGACCCGAACTCTGGGGTTTTTGGCCTGCAGTGCCTTCAGCACGGCATGCAGGCAGCCGCCAGAACCGCCAATAAAAACAGCGTCCGGCGCAGGGAGGTCTTCCAGTGCCTCAGGCGCGCAGCCCGGCACGGGCAAAACATTGAAGCCGCCCAACGCACGCCGGTTCTGTTCTATCAGCGCAAGCGCCTCCGGCTTCCGCTCAACAGCAAAAACCGTGCCGAGATATGCACGCCGCCCCAGTTCCAGCGCGACCGAACCGGTGCCAGCGCCAATATCATAAACAATATCCTCCGGACGTGGGGAAATCAGCGCCGCGGCCGCCCAGCGAATTTCCTGTTTGGTCATTGGGACCTTGCCACGCACAAAATCGCGGTCCAGCAATGCACGCGAACGGTCCGCCGGATGCGCATTCTGTATCAGCAGCACCGCGAGATCCCCGCATGCAAGGGCCTCCGCCTGCGCTGCGGTCCCCCGGAAAATCCGCGCATCCGCTGTACCAAGATTTTCGCCCAATGCAACCTCGACCCCGCCCAAGCCGGACTGTACCAGTTCCCTGCAGAGGCAAACAGCCTGTCGATCCCCGCCGGTAAGCGCAAACACCTTTCTATGATAGCTGACAGCCCCCAGCAAGCTGCCCGCACGCCCATGCAGGCTGAAAAGCAACGCATCATCCCACCGCTCCCCCAGCATCGCGCAAAAGGCCTGTAGGCTGCTGACCCCGCAAAGGGTTTCCACCATGCCGTATGGCGCAAGCGCAGCCCGGAGCGACCGGGCCGCGCTAAAAAAACCCGGATCCCCCGAAACCAGAATCGCCGCATGTGAAACAGCAGACGCCCTGGCACGCTCCGCTAACGCCGAAAACGGGCATGCCTCTATTTCCCGCAGCCCGGACAAACAGTCCGACAGCCGCTGCGTCCCGAATACACGGTCCGCCGAAAGCAGCGCTGTCCTTGCCTCGCCGGTCAATGATTCAGCCGAACCCAGCCCGGCGCCAACGATCGTAAAACGGCGCATTTCCGCCCCCTCCTTCCGATGCCTCACCGCGCCGCAACAGCCGCTAAACTTTCGTCAGCCGCCGCACACGCCGCCTCGATCTCCCCGCGGCTGTGGCTGACGCTGACAAACACCGCCTCATACTGTGACGGCGCAAGATAGATCCCGCGCGACAGCATTTCATGGAAATAAGCCCGGAAGCAATCCAGGTCCGAGGTCTTTGCGCCGGCAAACGACCGGACCGGCGATCCTGTAAAATAACCGCAAAGCAATGCGCCGCACTGATTGACCCACATCGGAATCCCATACCTTTTCGCACTGCTCCGCAGGCTGTCCGCCATCAGGGCCGCATTTTCCGCAATCTGCGCATAGTACTCAGGATGCTGCCGCAGAATACGCAGCTGCGCTAGCCCCGCCGCCATCGCGACCGGGTTCCCCGAAAGCGTCCCGGCCTGATAGATCGGACCGCACGGAGCAACCTGCTCCATCAGATCCCGCCGTCCCGCATAGGCCCCGACCGGCATCCCGCCGCCAATGATCTTCCCGAAGGTAACCAGATCTGCGCGCACGCCAAAAAATTCCTGCGCGCCGCCCAGCCCGAGCCGAAACCCTGTGATAACCTCATCAAAGATCAGCAGCGCGCCGTTGCTGTCACAAAGCCGGCGCAGCCCCTCCAGAAACCCTGCTTCAGGCAGTACCACGCCCATATTCGCCGCCACCGGCTCCACAATGACCGCCGCAACCTGTCCCGGATTGGCATCAAACAGCGCGGAAACACTTGCCAGATCGTTATATTCTGCAAGCAGCGTATCCTGCGCCGCACCTGCCGTGACCCCAGCGGAATCCGGTACGCCCTGTGTCAGCGCGCCCGAACCCGCGCCAACAAGCATCGCATCCGAATGCCCATGATAACAACCGCTGCATTTGATCAGCTTTTCACGGCCGGTAGCGCCGCGCGCCACGCGAACCGCGCTCATGACCGCCTCGGTTCCCGAATTGACCATACGCACCATATCAATATTGGGAACAGACTCGATCAGCAGCTCGGCCATTTCGACTTCACGCGCAGTCGGCGCCCCAAAGGACAACCCGTCCCGCATGGCGGCTGCAGCCGCCTCCAGCACTGCAGGATGGCTGTGTCCCAGGATCATCGGTCCCCACGAGCCGACGAAATCCAAATATTCCCTGCCGTCTTCATCCCAAACTCGGCAACCCTCGCCGCGTACCAGAAACGGCGGTGTGCCGCCCACCGCGCGAAACGCCCGTACCGGGGAATTCACCCCGCCAGGAAGCACCCTTTGGGCGCGCGCAAACCATGCCTCTGAGCTCATTCTATATCCTCCCTCTGCACTGCGCCGTCATACGGCGGCGGTGTAAACCAATCCAGTGTATCACTCAGCGAGCATACGTCGCCGACCACAATGACCGCCGGGCTCTTCAGCCCCATCTCCCGCGCACACGCCGGCATCCCTTCAACGGTCGAAACCGCCTTCCGCTGATTGGGACGCGTGCCATTCTCCACAACTGCCGCCGGCGTATCCGGCGCAATGCCGCCTGCGAGCAGCCCTGCGCATACCTCATCAAGCGCCGCCACCCCCATCAAAAAAATCAGCGTACCATGCAGCTTGACCAGGCTCTCATAATCGATTTTCAGCGTCTCATTTTTCCGTGCATGCGCCGTAACAATATGCACCGAAGAGCAGTACCCACGGTGTGTGACCGGAATCCCCGCGTATGCAGGCGCCGCCAGCGCGCTTGACACCCCCGGAATTACCCGGTACGGCACGCCGTGCGCCCGCAGGTACTCACATTCTTCCCCACCGCGCCCAAACAAGAAACAATCTCCCCCTTTGAGCCGGACCACCTCTCGGCCCTCCCGCGCATACTGCACCAACAGCGCGTTGATGCCATCTTGTGGAATCATGTGGCAGGCGCTTTGCTTGCCCGCATCGACCCGCACTGCATGCTCCGGGATCATCGCAAGGATATCCTCTCCGACCAAGCGATCGTAAACCACCACCTCAGCCCGGCAGAGCGCCTCTGCCCCCCCAAGGGTCAGCAGCTCCCGTCCACCCGGACCCGCGCCTACCAGCGTCACCATACCCTATCCTCCTTCTGCCTGCCGCAGCAAGCGCACCGCAACCTCCGTCCCAAGGCGCTCAGCCGCAGCGGACGGTCCGCGTGCCTCAGCCCGCCAAATCGTACCACGGGGCGCATAGAGCCCACGAACCCATAAGCCCCCGTCCTGCAGCTGTGCATAGGCGGCAACCGGAGCGAAACAGTCTGCATTCAGCCCACGTACAACCGCACGCTCGGCAGCTGCACAAAGATGCGATTCCATGCAGTCCAGCCCTTCGCAAAGCGCCGTGTGCTCTCCCACGCGCGCCTGCACCGCCAGAATCCCCTGCCCCGCAGCCGGAAGCATCTCCTCAGGCGCAAACAGGCGGGAAATCCGATCCTCCAGCCCCAACCGCCGCAGCCCGGCTGCGGCCAACACCAGCGCGCCATAGGCCCCGGCATCCAGCCTGTCCAGGCGCGTCAGAACATTGCCGCGCACCGGTTCGACCCGCACACCGGGAAACAGCGCTTCCAACTGCACCTTTCTGCGGGCACTCGCGCAGCCGACCGGCTTTTCGCCGTCAAACGTTTTCACCCCCATGGGGAGTACAAGGGCATCCCGTGCATCGGCACGCGGAGGATATGCCACAACCGGCAGCCCGTCAGGCTGCTCCGCCGGTAAATCCTTTAGGCTGTGCACGGCAAGGTCAATGCGCCCCTCCGCCAGGGCCCAGTCCAGTTCCCGGACGAACAACCCCTTGCCGCCAACCTGATCGAGCGTGCGGTCAAGGATTTTGTCGCCCGCGGTCTTCATCGTAACCAACTCACAAGGGACGCCCAGACGTGCGATAACCTCTTCAGCCTGCACTACGGCCAACCGGCTTTGCCGGCTGCCTACCCGTATTCGATTCATTCCGTACCTCCAGTCAGCAGACCCCGAATCCGCACAGCCATTTCCCGCACCCTCTTATGATCCCCGTTGGTGGAAACCAAACCTGCGATCAGGCCGCCGCCCTCACAGACCGCCGGAAAAAAGAAGGTGGATTCCCCAGCGCAGTCAGCCACACTGACCGGAATCCCCTGCGCGCTGCAAAGTCCGGCAATACTCCGGTTCACCTCCCGGTCGTCCGTTGCAGCGACCGCCAGCGCTGCGCCTTCCAGATCGGCAGGCCGGAAGCGGCGCATGGTCACGGTATCCAGGCCAGCGCGGTTCTCCGGGGCGACCACACGCACCCGTGCCCCAAAGCGCCGCAGCGTCTCAACCCGCCGCGCAGCAACCATCCCGGCCCCTGCAACCAGCACCTCACGTCCCGCCAGCGCAATAAACAGCGGAAACCGCGGCGCAGACGCCTGGCCTGCGGCCTGGCCGGATTTCAGACCGAGCCGCTCCTCCAGCAACCGCTGTACCGCCTCCAAAGACAGGCCGCCTTCCTCAACAGGCCGCGAAATAACCAATGCTGTTGCGCCTGTTTCGCGTGCAGCCGCGATTTTTTCCGCAAAGCCGCCTGCCGTACCGGTGTCCTTGGTAACCAACACCTGCGCGCCAAGCTGCCGCAGAAGCGCTGCATTCAGCTCCCTGGTAAACGGCCCCTGCATGGCAATGATATGAGAACCTGGAAAGCCCAGCGTCATACAGGCCTCCACCACAGCGGGGCTGGGCAGCACGCGCGGAAACAGCCTATCCCGATACCCGCAGACCGCCGTAAACACGGAAAGCTCTTTGCTGCCGGTCGTCAGCAGCGCACGGACCGGATGCTGGTCCAGCCATGCGGCGGCGGCCTGCGTATCCGGTACGCGGATCACATCTGCTTCTGCGGTGCACGGACGAAGCAGCCGCAGATATTCGCTGCCCTGACAGGCCATACGGAGATTCTCACTGATCTCCCGCGCATAAGGATGCGTCGCATCAATCACCAGCGCTCCCTCGCCGATTTCCTGCCCCAGTTCAGCGGCAGAAAGCCGGCCTGTGTGCACCGTTATGCCTGGCAGAGGTTCCATCACCGCCGCGCCGTATCCGGTCGCGACATATACATCGGCCTGCGCCCCCCGTTCCGAAAGAAACCGGCACAGCATATGCCCCTCGCTCGTGCCCGAAAAAATCAGCAGTCTCATATCCCGCGGTATCCCCTCGGCGTAACCATCCAGCCGTTTACAATCCGGGTCCTGGAATTGCCGATAAACACGGTCGTCAGCATATCGCAAGGCTGTTCTGCCAGCTGTCCCAGGGTAGTCAGCTCCCGCGATTCGCCTCCCCTGCCCACGCTGCGCACCATCCCGCAGACCGTCTCGGCCGGCAGCGACTCCAACAGGATCTCACAAGCGCGTGCAAGGGTATCCACCCGTTTTTTGCTTGCCGGATTGTACAGCACAAGTGCAAAATCCCCCGCCGCCGCGCCGCGCAGCCGCCGCGCAATCACTTCCCAGGGCGTCAGCAGATCGGATAGGCTAATACACGCAAAATCACAAGTCAGCGGCGAACCCAGCAGCGCCCCGCCTGAACAGGCCGCTGTCACGCCTGGAATGATTTCGACCGTGATACCGTCGCCCTCGCAAACCTCAAGCAAAAGACCGGCCATTCCATAAACGCCCGCATCCCCTGAGGAAACCAGCGCAACCGTCTTGCCGGCCAGCGCGGCATCCCGCGCCGCCCGGCACCGTTCCACCTCACGCGTCATACCGGTCTCAATCCGTTCCTTCCCCGCAATCATTCCGGCAATCAGATCCAGATAAAGCCCGTATCCCGCAACGCAGTCGCAGCGCTCCAACGCACGAACGGCACGCAGCGTCATCTGCTCCCTGCCACCCGGGCCAAGCCCAATGACATATATGGTTCCGTTCTTCATTTTCTTCCTCTTTTCACCCGTTCCAAACAAATTTCCAACCGTTCCGGCGTAACAATCTCTTTCATGCCGCCAAGCACCAGCTCTACCGCTTTGCCGACGGCCAGCCATTCCATGCCGTCCATATCACAGGCGGTGTGCAGGCCGTCATACGCGTGATCATGCCGCAGGCGTTCGAGCAGCGCCTCCTTCAGGGATGCAATCTCGGGCAGTGACGCACGGTAAGCGTACCACTGGCGGAATGCTTCCATTTCCTCGTTCAGGATCTGCTCCGCCCGCTCCCGCTCCTGACAATTCTCATCCTCCAGCCGTCCCAGATCGTCCAGATTACAGACCTGTATCCCTTCGATCCGGCCAATCGCCGGATCGATATCACGCGGAACCGCCAAATCAACCAGCAGGCGCGGCGGCGTCTGGAGCTCCAAAAACGCCTCCTTTGACAGCGTGCAATGCGGGCTTGCCGTCGCAGAAACCACAAGATCCGCGCCCTCCATGGCCGCATAACGGTCTTCATAGGGATGAACGGCACAGCCTGCCGGCACAACAGCAACGCCGCGCTTGTAAGAACGCAGCGTGACCGTCACCCCGCAGCCTGCCTCCTGCAGCAGTCCCGCTGCCAAACGCCCCATCTCCCCATTGCCAATTACAAGTGCGCGCCGTCCCCTCAGCCCGCCAAGCCGCGCTGCCGCCAGCCGGATCCCCTGATGCGCCGCCGAGGCAGGAACTGCCGTCAGAACCGTCTCCGTCTTAACCCGTTTCCCCGCGGTGACTGCACGGCGAAACAAGGAATCCAGCACACTGCCGGCCGTCTTTTGCCGGCGGGCAATTGAGATCGCTCCGCCGACCTGGGTGACGATCTGGCCATCCCCACAGATCTGTGACTCGAGGCCCGCCGCGACTGCAAACAGATGCCGCGCTGCCGCTTCCCCTTTCCGAACGGTCAGGGGAAGCCCTGGCATTTCCAACACACGCCGGAACACTGCAGCCGGATCCCCGTCCCCGCACAGATACAGCTCGGTGCGGTTACAGGTAGACAGCAGCACACAGCCCTGCACCCCCTCTGCCGCCCGTATCCGGGGAAGCAGGCGCTCAGCCTGTCCAGCCGTCAGCGCCGCACGCTCACGCGCCTCAATCGAAACCGTGTGAAAGTCAATCCCCGCCATCGCCAGATTCAAAACAAATCCTCCATTCGCCGACGGCCAATGCGGCGGTCACGCCGTTCAGCACGATTTTCCCGTGCAGCAACCGCCCATTCCCCGCCGAGCACACAGCCGCGCGCTCACACACATTCTCTACGCCAACCGTCTCCTTCACAAACGCAGACGCAGTAAACACCCCAGACGCCGCCGCCAACTCCTCTGCCCGGAATACGGCAAGCGGAAGCCTGTGCTCCATACAAAAGGCCGCAAGGCCGGGCTCCTGCGCTTTTCGGTCAATTGTGGCAGCCCGCCGCAGCACTTCCCACGGCAGGCCCGCATCCTCCAGCACCGCCTGCACCGCGGCCTCAATGGCCCGTTCTCCCGCGCCGCGTCTGCACCCGATCCCGACATGTACCGCACGCGGCGCCAGATGGAGGGTGCATGCAAATGGTTCCGCTTTTGTATCCACCCCAACCGCGACGCCCACCGGCAGGCATCCGCCGGTTTCCAAGCAGGGCGGAATGCGGCCCGCAACAGGTGCTTCCGACCGAAAACCGACGCGCTCCCCCCGCAGCAGCGCCGCCGAGATCTCACGAATCCGGCCGGTTTCCATCACAACCAAATTTTGCTGCCGCGCCCAGTCATCGACCGCGAAAACCCCCCGTCCGTCCGTCGCTGTGGTAAGAACCGCCTGTGCCCCAAGCGCCCCAGCCAAGCGGCGGGCAAAGTCGTTCGCACCGCCCAGATGTCCCGAAAGAAGCGGAATCACAAACCGGCCGTTTTCGTCCAGCACCAACACCGCCGGATCGAATGCCTTACCCGCAAGATAGGGGGCGACCGCCCGCACCGCAATACCGGCGGCCCCGATAAAAACGATCAGGTCACAGTCCGCCATCGCCTGCTGCGCAAACCGGGAAAGCGAAGTCTTCCGCAGCCCGGCGCTGCCGGAACGGTCATACCGTTCGGCAAGCACGCCCTGCAGGCAATCCTGCACACGTCCGGCAAGCGCCGCCCCACGGGCCGTAAAGGATACGATTTTTGCGTGCGTCATGAAGTCCCCTCCCGGAACCCGGTGGTAAAGGCCGGATCGTACAGCCTTGACCGGTCATAAGCATCCCCGAGGAACCCGCCAACCGTAATTAACGCCGTCTTGGTGATCTGCTCCCGTTCCGCCGCTTCCGCAAGGCCTGAGACCGTTGTTTTGACAATCTTTTCCTCGGGCCAGGTCGCCTTATAGACAATCGCCGCAGGCGTTTCCGGCGCATAGCCGCCCGCAATCAGCCTCCGGGAAAGCTCCGAAATCCGGCCTGCCGAAAGAAAGACCACCATACTGGCCCCATGCGCTGCCAACGCCTCAATCCGCTCCCGTTCCGGCATCGGGGTACGCCCCTCCATACGGGTCAAAATCACCGTCTGGCTAACGCCGGGCAACGTATATTCTGCCCGCAGCGCCGCCGCCGCCCCACAGAAGGAAGACACGCCCGGGCAGATCTCATAGGGAATCCCTGCCGCGTCGAGCGCGTCCATCTGTTCCCGGTGCGCGCCATAGACACAGGGGTCGCCAGTATGCAGCCGCACAACCATTTTCCCTTCCCGTGCTGCCGGAATCATAACCGAAAGCACCTCCTCCAGGGTCATCTTGGCGCTGTCATACACCACACAGCCCGCCTTTTTCCCCTCCAAAAGGGCAGGATTGACCAACGAACCGGCATATACGATCACATCGGCCCGGGACAGCAGGCCTGCGCCGCGTATGGTAATCAGGTCGGGCGCACCCGAACCCGCCCCCACAAAGTAAATCATTTGCCCTCCTTTACCAAAATAACCGAAAAGTAACCGGTCGACTCTTCCAGCGTGGAAAGATCATAGACCACACGCTCCCCCTCCATTCCACAGCGCTCCACCAGCGCCGCGTCCGAAAGCCGCCCTGCGCGTTCCAGCTGGCTTCGCACCTGTAGAAGCGATTTCCCGGCCTTCATCAGTACAAGGTTTCCGCTCTCTGGAACCGGCCGCCCATGCGATGCGGGCAGGATATGCAGCGGCTCGCTCCCCTCACAAAGCGCCCGCCCCAACGCTGCTGCCGCCGCGCAGAAGGACGGTACGCCAGGCGTCATCTCCGCCGCATAACCGCGTGCTGTCACCAGCCGGTGGAGATACCAATACGTCGAATACACAGCAGGATCGCCAAGCGTTAGAAACACCACCATTTTTCCCTCATCCAACAGCGCGCACAGCGTATCTGCCGCCGCCCTTTGGCTTGCCTCTGCAGCCGCCTGGTCGCGGGTCATAGGAAGGCTGCAAAATACAACCGGTTTTCCATCCGCAAACTGCCGCGCTATCTGATACGCAGTACGCTCCCCATCCGGCGCAGCCACAACATCACACTCCCGCAGCAGCCGTACCGCCTTCAGCGTCAGCAGTTCCGGGTCGCCTGGGCCGACGCCCACGCCATATAGTTTCCCTTTTTCAGTCATTTTAACACCTCGCAAAGCGCCCTTGCCCCCGCAGACTGCGACAGCACGCCAAAGCGCTCCGTAAACATAATATATTCTGCTTGTGCGCGCCCGTTCAGACGGTGTGCGAGCTGGCGCTCCACTTCCCTTCCAATGCGCGCCAGCACCGGTTCCCGCAGACCGGCCTCGATCAAAATCTCCACACAGGCATCCGCAGTCACCGCATCCATCAGCCGCTCCAACGTCTGTATCCCAGCGCCGCAAAGCGCCGCATGCGCGGTAAAAATCTCTCGCCGGCCATCACAGCACGCCGAATGGGTATGCATGCCGCCGGCCGCCAGCTTGACAAGCTTGCCCGCGTGCCCTACCAACAAAATCTTCCGAAATCCGCAATAGGCCGCATAATCCAACGCATCCCCGATAAAGTTAGAGCATTTCACCGCCCTTTCCAGGGCCAGCCCCAGCGCCTGCCGCGCAAAATCCACGCCGTAATTGCCCGGACAAAGGAACGCCGTGCGCTGCCCGGCAGCAAAATGCGCATCCAGCTCCAAACGGATGGTATCCATCAGCGCAGCCTCGCTCATTGGATCAACAATACCGCTGGTCCCCAAAATCGAAATACCGCCTACAATCCCAATCCGGCGGTTATACGTTCGTTCCGCAACCTCCCGTCCATGCTCTGCAGAAATTACCACGCGAAGGCCAAAGGCCGCGTCGTGCTCCCGGAGCACACGCTCTAGCGCCGCCCGGATCTGCGCGCGCGGCGCCGGATTGATTGCCGCTTGCCCGACCGCGCATTTCAACCCCGGCCGGACCACTCGCCCAACGCCCTCGCCGCCCTCGATCTCAATCCCCTGTTCGATACGCGACACCGCCGCAAAAATGCGAATGCCATTCGTTACGTCCGGATCGTCGCCGCTGTCCTTGCGAACCGCACAAACAGCCGTCCCGCTTTCCGAATGCGCGCATTCAGGCACAAGACGCAGCGCCGTGCCATCCGGCGTCACATAGCGCAGCACAGCCGGGGCGCGCCCGTCCAACAGCAGCTCTGCCGCCGCCTGCGCCGCTGCCGCCGCGCAGGTCCCGGTCGTATAGCCGCGCCGCAGCATACCGCTTCCACGGTAGACCAAACTGCGGGATTCCTGTTCGAAAAATGAAGATCCCAAACGCTCCCCCTTCCTTCCTGCTCCGGCGCTGTGAGGCGCTTTGCCACACCCCCTCAAATAAAACAGCGCCTGGCCTGGATGACTCATCCAGCCGGCGCATGAATACACAGATCTCCCCCGCAAATGAGGAAAACACGAACCGTATGCATACCGGCTATTGACCGTAACCGTATATGTTTTTCCGGCGAGGCAGGTCTTCTGGCTTCGGAATCGTCACCCACGCCGCGCCTTCCCGGTCTCCCAGTGGCATCATGCGGCGCAGATTCCTCCGTTACAGCGGCGGAACCGCACGGGAATCACACCCGTTTCTCTATTCTCCTGCGGGGCAGACCGCAGGCACCTTCTCCGGATTGCCGGGACAACCGCCCGGCAGCGCCCCCAGGACGCACCATCCGGGGGACCGCTTCTGATTTGAGTATATCCCGTTTCCGCAGAGCTGTCAAGCACACCACAGAAACACAGCAGTTTTGTGCAAAAAATCAAACAGATTGTCCTATGCCAGATCCGAAAGACCTGCACGCCGCTACGGGCAAGGCCCCTTACCCCCTCCCCGCGCCGTTGTAGCATTTCAGCAAATATGGATCCAATTGATAAAAATCCTTGATATGAGCGCAGATCAGCGTACGCATCGCATTGACTGCACCCTCACGCAGCGCTGTGACAATTGGCTTATGGCGGTGGATTTGACTCAGGCTGTTTTCAATATTGGTATATTTCGAAATTTGGATCAAATGCACCTGCTGGTACAGCGCATATTGCTGCCGGATCAGGTACGAATTCCCCGAAATATTGGCAATCTCAAGGTGAAACTCCTTATCCGTTCGGATCCGTCCGTAGACATCCCCGCACGCGGCAGCCGCTTCACACTGTTCTGCAAGACGCTCCAAACGGTCAAAATCAGATGCGCTGCCATAATACGAGGCCAGCTGCGCCGACAGGATATCCTGCGACAGGCGCAGCGCACCGATCTCCTGCATTTGTATCTCCGTAAATGCCGTCACAGATGCGCCGCGGTTTGCACCGATCGTAACAAGCCCTTCCGCAGCCAGCTGCCGCAGCGCGTCGTGAATCGGCGTACGGCTGATCGACAGCTTTTCCGACAGCTGCAGCTCAGGGATCCGCGCGCCGGGAAGCAGTTCCATGCGAAAAATCATTTCCTTGATCTGGCGGTATGCGGCTGCGCTTTGCGTACTCATATGAAATACTCGCTTTCGTAAAATTTTGCAGACATTCTCCACAAAAAGTATACCGTAAACCAATTTTGCCGTCAAACCCTTTTCCCTTCTTTTTTCCAAAAGATTTTTCAAAGCAGTCGAGATGCATAATTTGCATTCTATTATTTTATGCAAATTATAAAATTTCACCATCCGCTTTGACAAATTACATGCAGTTTATTATACCGCATACATAATATAAAATTGCACGCAATATTTTATTTTGAATGTTGCACCCGGAAGAAGGAGAAACGTTATGGCAAACCATGTGCTGGACGGCAATCAGGCGGCTGCATATATTTCATCTGCGTTCACCGAGGTCGCCGGTATCTTCCCGATCACACCTTCTTCACCGATGGCAGAATGCGTGGATGAATGGGCGGCAAACGGAAAAAAACTGTTCGGGCAGCCGGTGCAGGTGGCAGAGATGCAGTCCGAGGGCGGCGCAGCCGGCACGGCGCACAGCGCGCTCCAATCAGGGGCGCAGGCCACGACCTATACCGCCTCGCAGGGCCTTCTGCTGATGATCCCCAATATGTACAAAATCGCAGGTGAAATGCTCCCAGGGGTCTTCCATGTTTCCGCACGAACGCTTTCATCACACGCATTGTCCATTTTCAGCGACCACTCTGACGTTATGAGCGTGCGCCACACCGGATTCGCAATGCTTGCCGCCTCCTCTCCGCAGGAGGTGATGGATCTGGGTGCGGTATCCCATCTGGCAGCCATCCACTGCCGCATGCCTGTACTGCACTTTTTTGACGGTTTCCGGACCTCGCATGGGAGCCAGAAGATCAGCGCCATCGATTATGAAGACCTGCGCCCGCTGGTGGATATGAACGCGCTGAAAGCGTTCCGGCGGCACGCACTGAATCCGGAACACCCTTCGACACGGGGCGCCACGGTCAACCCCGATATCTTTTTTCAGTGCAGGGAAGCCTGTAATCAGAAGGTACAGGCTTCCCTGCAGCCGTTTCACATTACATGGAGGAACTGGGGAAACTGACCGGCCGCACTTATCGCCTGTTCGATTACTACGGCGCAGAGGATGCCGCGCGTATGATCGTCCTTATGGGTTCGGCTGCAGAGACCGCAAAGGAAGCGGTCGGACTGATTAACGTCCACTTGTACCGCCCATTCTCAGAAACGCACTTCCTTGCAGCAGTGCCGCCAACCTGCCGCCGCACAGCCGTGCTCGACCGCACCAAAGAGCCTGGTGCAATGGGCGAGCCTTTGTATCAGGATATCTGCGCGGTTTACAAAGAAAACGTCCTCCCGATGGAAATCACCAGCGGACGATATGGCCTGTCCTCGAAGGACACAACGCCGGGGCAGTTGCTTGCGGTCTTTGAAAATTTGGCGATGGATGCGCCGAAACGCGGCTTTACGATCGGCATCACTGGCGACGTGACTTTCACCTCGCTGCCGGTTACAAAAGAAATTGATGTTTCCCCCATAGGACAAACCAGCGCCGTATTCTGGGGCATGGGATCGGACGGCACGGTCGGCGCAAATAAGAACTCCATCAAGATCACCGGCAACACGACCAACCGATACTGTCAGGCGTATTTTGTATACGATTCTAAAAAGTCGGGCGGACTCACCCAATCCCACCTGCGATTCGGAAAAGAACCCATCCGGACGCCCTGCCTGATCAGCGCAGCGGATTTCGTCGCCTGCCATAACCCGTCCTACGTCCGGCAGTACGACATGGTACAAAATTTGAAGGACGGAGGCGTCTTCCTGCTGAACTGCCAATGGGGGCCGGACGAGCTGGATGCAAACCTGCCCGCCGCCATGAAACGTGCGCTGACGGAAAAGCATGCGCAGCTTTATATTATCAACGCAATCGACATCGCGCGCAGACTGGGGCTAGGCAACCGCACCAACACCATTTTACAAGCAGCGTTTTTCAAGCTCATAGGCGTAATCCCGGTAGAACAGACAGTATCCGCAATGAAAGACGCCATCTATCAATCGTATTTCAAAAAAGAGGGGCAGGCGGTCGTGGACAGAAACAACGCCTCCATTGATCACGGACTTAACAGCCTGGTACGGGTTGAGATCCCCCTATCCTGGGCGGACGAGCAGGAGGAACCCGCTGCAGGTACCGACCCCGCTACGTGCGGTTTTGGCCCCGCATGGGCCATGAGCCTGTTTGAGGACAACGCTGAATACGCTTACGGCTACCTGCTCGGGCAGGACGCAGTACGGCTTCAGTGAGCGGCACTGGCGCAGCGCGGCACAGCCAAGGCCGCATGCGAAGCCTATCTGGAAAAAGCGAACGATCCGGCGGCTTCCCGCGAGGTAAGCGACGCACTGCTTGCCGCAATCAAAGGGGATCACAGCGCAGACGCTGAATTCCTCCGGCAAAACAAAGAGTTCCTCGCCAAAAAGAGCGTCTGGGCGTTTGGCGGGGACGACTGGGCTTATGACATTGGTTACGGCGGACTAGACCACGTGCTGGCATCTGGACGCAACATCAACGTACTGGTACTTGATACCGAGGTATACTCCAATCGACAGCGGCTGCGGCAATCGCGAAATTCGCGGCCAGCGGCAAACAAACCCGCAAAAAAGATCTCGGGCTGATGGCCATGAGCTACGGCTATGTATATGTAGCGCAGATCACTATGGGTGCAGATCCGGCACAGACGCTGCGCGCCATACGCGAAGCCGAAGCCTACGAGGGTCCCTCGCTGATCATCGCGTACAGCCCCTGTATTGAGCACGGTATGAAATGCGGCATGGGGCTGAGCCAGGCAGAACAGAAAAAGGCGGTCGAAGCAGGCTATTGGCACCTTTACCGCTACAACCCGGAGCGGAAAGCGGCAGGAAAACCGTCCTTTACGCTTGATTCCGGAGAACCGGCCGGGGATTTCCAGGCCTTCCTGCTGGGGCAGAACCGCTATGCATCTCTGCGGCTGTCCTTCCCCGACCGCGCGGAAGCACTGTATCAAAAGGCCGAACAGGATGCGAAGGAACGGCTTGCCAGCTACCGCAGCCTGGCAGAAAGCGGCCGCTGACGCAAAACCTGTCTGTATCCGGATAGACGGAAAGATTGCTGAAACGGCTGGGCCAGCCATTCCGGCGGCGCACGCCCCTGCGGAAGTTCTCTCCTTGCTGCCAACGGGACCGCCAAACCAGCCTCAACACGGGCTGCCACGCTGAAACAGCAGAGGCAGCCCATTTTTTTGCAAAAAAGACAGCTTCCTGACCCCTCAGCCGCACAAAGGCGCCGCAGCGCCACAACCGCAAAGGCCAGAAATTTCTGCTTACAGGAACGCGCTGTACCACCTTGCCTTTCTAAACAAAAATATAATTAATAAAAGATACGTACAAGCCTCGGTTTTCAAGTGGGGGAGGAGAGCATATCATGCAACTAACGCAGCACCAAAAGACGCAGCAGACAATGTCCGCGCAAATGCTGCAATCCATGAAGATTCTGCAAATGAGCGCACAGGAGCTGCGGGAATACATAGAAGCGCTGATGCTGGAAAACCCGGTACTGGAAACGATGGAATACGAGACGTCCGAACCATCTGAAACGCCGGAGACACCGCCATTGTTTGACCAGCTGGAGTGGGCTGCAGCAAACGACCAGCAAAACGCGGAATATTACAGCGGCGACAGCAACAAAGGGGATATCCTGGCAAATATGGGCTGCTATCTGGACGAAGAGGCGGGCCTGCAGCATGAACTGCTTTCCCAGTTCGAGGGACTGCAGCTTGATCCGGAACTTCTGGAGGTAATCCGGTTCCTGGTCGGGCGGCTGGATGCAAACGGTTGGCTAGAAGACGATATCGCCGTGCAGGCGGCACAGGCAAGCATCCCAGCGCCCCTGTTCGCCCGTGCGCTGACCGAGCTGCAGGCCGCAGAACCGGCGGGCGTCGGCGCGCGCGGCCTTTCCGAATGCCTTACGCTGCAAATGCAGCGGCTGGCGGGCGACCACTGGCTGGCAGAACAAATTGCAGCGGGCTATCTGCCCAAGTTCGCGCAAGGCAGGCTAGGGCGAATCGCAAAGGAAACAGGCGCCTCAGGCGCCGAAGTAAACGCTGCATGTACCCTGATCCGCAGGCTTAACCCACACCCAACACTGCCCCAAGGAGGCGTTTGGAAGATGTTAAAACCATAGAAACGACACACAAACCGTAAAAAACCACCGACAAAAAAACCGGCGTTACGCTGCCCTTCCGGGAGCATAGCGCCAGTTTCTCATTGGATCCCAAGGTCCCCTCCGCACAGCGTCCTGTAAGGCGCCATATCCTTCTATTCATATTTTCCCACACTATTTCCCTACACAAAAACCATAATTTTGCTTTTATATTTTACTGATACCACAAAGCCGGGAACGGAAAAAACATGGCGCCTTCCAAAGAGATTTTAATCCAATTAACAATACGTCGCCGGCGGTCAAAAAGCGGTTTTTTATGGTTACAGAAATGCAAAATCATACAAATAACCCTTTTTCTGCATACCTTCCGTTTAACGACGTTAAGAGAAAAAAACGCTTCCCTTCGCAGGCAATCTATGGTATACTGACTACAAAGCCTGTCGTCCATCATTTCTGCATGGCGCATACTTCTTGACAGATGGATCGAACGGCTTTTATCGCGCTTATTCAAAAACCATCAGGAAAAGGAGTGACAGAAACGTGACCGGAACGCAAGCGGCCTCTCGCCGGCTGTCAACTCTATGACAAAAGCCAAAACGCAGTGAATCTGCGTAACCACCGCCAAAACAGGCGCCGCGGAATTCCCCAATGCTCCTGCATCTGTCCGGCACAATTCCCTATCGGGGCAGCCGCTCCTCTGACAGATCTCACGCAAACCAGCTCTGAAGGGACAAGATTATATTGATAGAATCACCGAGAACCGTACCCTTTCACAAAGCGACACGGACGCTGCTGAACAGCGCCGAAACGGGCCCGGCAGGGAAATTCCAGCAATGTGCGCACAAAACGCAGCGCACGAAACGCTATTTTTAAGCGGAAATGATCTAGATCACAAATATAGTATATTGTATCAATCGGGAGTGAACTATATGGCACCTTTTGCACACAATGGAAACGACGGACGGAAGATCAAACGAATTGGCCGCAAGGTTGGAAATTTGGTTGCGGTGATACTGGGCGTTAGCATCACCTCGGTTGTGGTGCTGTGTGTATTGATGTTCTACCGGCTTACCATGTCCATGATGCAAAACGAATGTGTAAGCGGCACGAATATGCTGGCCTATGAGTTGGCCGCCTATTCCGGTGAAGAAGACAAAACAGGGCTTTTAGATGCGCTAAAACAAGAAATGGGATGTGAGTTTACCATTTTTCATGGGGATGAACGGGCATATACCACCATTCAGCAGAGCGGCCGCAGAGTTGTGGGTACCCGCCTCTCCAGCGATCTTGCTGAAATTGTCCTCAAACAGGGCAAAAGCTATGTGGGGCAGGCCGCTATTTTGGGGGAGAAACATCTTTGCTCGTATGTCCCTACATACGATGCCAACGGACAAATCGACGGACTGATTTTTGCCGGAATCTCCATGACTTCCGCAGCAAGGCAAATTGGCCTGACCGTTATCCTGTCCTGTTTAACCGGCATCATCCTGATTTTGATCGGGATTTGGATTGTTGAAATTTATATCAAAAGGACGGTTTCTACCCCTCTATTCCATCTGACAAAATTGGCTCAGACCCTGGAACAGGGAGAATTGGGGCTGAACCAGCAACAGACTGTGATAGCTGGGATGGATGCCAACGATGAAATCGGAATTTTGTCTAAAAGCTTTGACAATACCATCGGCCGCCTCAAAAATTATATCGGAGAAATCTCCAATATGCTGGGGGCCATCTCCAGTGGCGATCTGACGGCACAGATCACCCAGGAATATGTCGGAGATTTTGCCGCTATCCGGACATCCTTAAACGATATTCTTCAAAAGCTCAACACCACAATAGGACAGATCGTCTCCAGCGCGGAGCACGTCTCCGGCGGAGCGGAGCAAATGTCTACCGCCTCCCAAGCGCTCAGCCAAGGTTCTATGGAGCAGACTGGCGCTGTAGAGGAATTAGAAGAAACTATCCACTCTGTCACAAGCAGCATCAAGCAAACTGCGGAAAATGTCCAGCGCGCTCGGCAGCAGGTCGGCGGGATGGGCAGCCAGCTGACCGAAGGCAATCAAAAAATGCAGGAAATGATCGCCGCCATGGCAGAGATCACAAACAGTTCTAACGAAATTGAAAAAATCATCAAAACAATTGAAGATATTGCATTCCAAACCAATATCCTTGCTCTGAATGCCGCTGTTGAGGCCGCGCGCGCCGGCACAGCGGGCAAAGGCTTCGCTGTAGTTGCCGACGAAGTCCGCAACCTAGCGGCGAAGAGCGCGGAGGCCTCTCAATCCACCTCTACACTGATCGGGCGTTCGATTGCCGCAGTGAACCAGGGGACCCAAATTGCGGATGCTACTGCTAAACAACTGGAAAATGTAGTAACAGGCGCGTATGCGATCGTAGAAACCATCAACGGGATTGCCGCCGATGCACAGACCCAAGCGGAAGCAGTGGAGCACATCCAGGATCAGGTTGGTCAAATCACCAGTGTCGTGCAAACCAATTCTTCTACGGCAGAGGAAAGCGCGGCTACCAGCCAAGAGCTCAGCGCTCAGGCCAATCTTTTGAAACAGCTGGTTAACACCTTCCGCCTTCGTCAGATGTAATCGCAAACAATGCCGCCTGTATCAGCGCTGCGATCCTAAACACGGATCGCTACGCTGGTATCCCCTTCCGCAGCGTCTTAAACCGGCAATTATCTGATCAAAAAATAATGAAATCCCTGACAGAAACTGTACAAAAGTTTTCTGTCAGGGATTTTTCCGCCTTCTTTCCGGCGTTCAGCTGGATAATGCTATCCAGCGCCGCTCTCCTCTCCCCTCGTCTATAGAGAAATGGACCGCCTGTGCCCCATATGCAAAGAGGCCGGAAATCCGTCTGGAAAACGCACTATTTCCACACTCTCAAATCTGCGTTGAAATAAAAAAGAACTACGCATTGAAATGCGGAATGGTATGTGATTGAAATACGCAATCTATCTAACAGGAGGTCTTAGGGAGCATACCGGTTGCTTTCACATTTCTTGTATGAGGCTATATTTGTACCGAACGGCATACCCGCACCGCCCAAATCCATCATCAGGCAACTTGCATTACAGGTATATATCAAAGATATTGGTTTTGTAGCAGAAGTTAACGTATAGATACCAACCGCCGGACAACAGTTTTTTTATTTCCCCTCAGGAGCTTTTTATAAAAAATGCTTTTTAATCAAAGCTGCTTCCTGTTAAAAAGTGCAGTTGCAGACCAAAGGCCAATTATTGTAAGAACAACAGAAATACTGGCTGGTATCAAGAATTCCGATACGGGAGCAGCGCCGGAGATCAACTCCACATTCTTTGATGTCAAAAGAAACGGATTGCATTTAGTCAGTGGCTTAACGATCTCCAGCAGGGACATCATTGCTACGATCCCGCCGGTAAAAAGTATCACGGTAAAAGTCTGTTTGAAAATAACACAGCCAAGGAGCAATATACTCAGGTACAGAAAGCCGATCAGCCACAGACAAAACGCTGCAGTAAAGACATGGGAAAGCATTGTACCCGGCCATAAATAGGCCGTATAACAGTAGGTCACAAGAAATCCGACCCAATAGCACACGGTCATAAAAATAGCAGCCACCGTATATTTTGCAAAAATAACCGCCGAACGGGGCAGACCTTTCGTTACCAGCAGTACCAGAGCGCCCTTGGAGTATTCACCAGACATACAACTGCCAAACAGAATAATAAACGCGCTGAACCCAACGCCGGAGATGTTCTTATAAAACTGCTCCCACGCATCTAGGGCAACGGGGGCCGACCCCATCTGCATATTCGCAGCCACTGCGGAAAGAATTTCCGGCATAAACCTGGCAAGGAAAGGACTGGCCAGCCCAAAAATCAAAAAGACAGCGAACAGGATCAGAACGCGGTAATTTTTTATGTTCTCTAAAAATTCTTTCTTCAAAAAGGCAACATAGCCATTCATTTTATCACCTCCAAAAACAGGCTCTCAAGAGATGGCTCCATGATCTCGATCTTGATGGGGCAAAGCGCCGTCTTTGCCAAAACGCTGAATACAGTATGCTGAACGTTTTCCATCTCCTGGCTGTGCAATACGATCGCTTTCCCGTTTGTCTCCGCTGTATCCAGCAAAGGCTGCATTGCCTCTTGGCGTCTGAACGTATGCAAAGCATCATCCGTAGGAAATTCCAAGAGTAACCTTTCGTGTCCATGAAACGCTTTTATTTCTGTAAGCGTTCCTCCGACAGCAATTTTCCCTTGGTCAAGCAACGCCGCATGGTCACAAATACGCTCCACATCAGACAAAATGTGCGTGGAAAACAAGACCGTTGTTGTGCTGCTGATTTTACGAAGAATATCCAGGATTTCTTTTCTGCCCACCGGATCAAGGGCGCTGGTTGGCTCGTCACAAATTAACAGTTTAGGCTGGGTGAGTAACGCTTGTGCGATTCCGAGCCGCTGTTTCATACCGCGCGAAAAGCCGCCAATCGTTTTTTTACTGTGCTCCAAGCCCACCAGGGAAAGAAGCTCCGCGCCTCTCTGATGCGTTTCCGCCTTTGGCAGTCCGATGATCTCCCCACATAACGCAAGATATCTGGCCGGGGTCATATAATCATAAAACGCCGGGACATCCGGCAAATACCCGATATACTGATTTGTTTTTGTCTGTCCAAAGCGAACAGGCTCATTGCAGACATAAATCTCGCCTTGATCGGGCCGCAGCAAACCGAGTACCATTTTCATTGTCGTGGTTTTTCCGGCTCCGTTTTGGCCGACGAAACCGAAAACACTTCCCTGTGGTACGGAC
>CANPPM010000003.1 GCA_947575935.1 uncultured Butyricicoccus sp.
CGCGCCGGTCAGATCCTCCCATGGGGTGGTTACGATGCGTGCGCTGGCATTGCGCGCGCGCAGCAAAGAGACACATTCGTCCAACCGCTCCGCTTTCATGTTTTGGGTGCGGCTCAGAATGATTGCGCCGGCATGTTCGATCTGGTTGTTGAAAAATTCCCCAAAATTTTTCATATACATCTTGGCTTTGGCGGCGTCTGCAACGGTGACGAAAGCGTCGAGTACAACCGGTTGCCGTTCGGCCACGCCTTGTACGGCGTGGATTACATCGGACAGCTTGCCTACGCCCGAGGGCTCGATTAGGATGCGGTCGGGATGATAGTTGGCGATGACCTCTTCGAGCGCCTTGCCGAAATCGCCGACCAGCGAGCAGCAGATACAGCCGGAGTTCATTTCGGTGATCTGGACGCCGGACTCCTTCAGGAAGCCGCCGTCAATCCCGATTTCACCGAATTCATTTTCGATCAGAACGACCTGTTCGCCGGTAAGCGCCTCTTTCAACAGCTTTTTGATCAGGGTGGTTTTGCCTGCGCCGAGGAAGCCGGAAATAATATCAATTTTCGTCATCGAAAAACACTTCTTTCCTGTGTTAAATTTTCCTTATCTATAATCATACCCACTTGACGCGGAAAATACAAGCCCTAAACTTACAAAAATGAGAAAGATTCTCATTTATATTAGGGCGTGTTGAATAATGGGAGACGGGCGGGATGCTGGATGCGTGTAGACGTGCTGAGAAATGGCGGCAGACGGTCTGCCGGTACGGGCAGGCATATGTCCGGCATACAGGGGAGAGGAGGAATGATGAAAATTATGTGAATTTTACCGTAGGGCTCTTCACAAGGGCTGTTGGGTATGATAAGATAAAATTACATGCGTATGGGCTTATGTCTGTATGTGCCGCGGCTGTGCGGCAGAAGCAATTTCTCTTTTTTTCGTTTCGACAACACGGCGGCGTTGACACCGCACGATTTTGTTAAAGATAGGGTGCAGAACATGCAATTTGAGCAGAATTTAAGGGAATTATGGGCAACTTTTGTTGCCCTCTTCAAAATGGCGGGCTTGAGTGACTATGTGGATATTGCGCTCGTCGCCTACCTGATCTATCGCGCGATGAAGCTGTTGCGGGATACCGCGGCTGCCCGCTTGGCCAAGGGGATTTTGGTCCTGTTCCTTGCGATGGCGGTCGCAAATTTCTTTTATCTGAATACGATCAGCTGGGTCTTTGAGCAGGTGATGAGTTTTGGCCTGATGGGGGCGCTGATCATTTTCCAGCCTGAGCTGCGGCGTATGCTGGAGCAGATTGGGAAAGGCAATATCACCAAAATCCTGATCGGCCATGAGGAGGAAAAGGGGGATGTCGAATCCATGATCTCGGCGCTTGTCGCGGCCTGCGCCTCTATGAGCCAGACCAAGACCGGCGCGCTGATTGTATGCGAGCGTCAGGAAAAGCTTGGGGAGATTATGAAAACCGGCACCCAGGTTGACGCCGCCCCCTCGCCGGAGCTGATCAAAAATATCTTTTTCCACAATTCCCCGCTGCATGACGGCGCTATGCTGGTGCGCAATGCCCGCGTTTTGGCTGCCGGGTGTGTGCTGCCGCTGTCCGGCAGCCAGAACCTTTCGCGTGAGTTGGGGACCCGGCATCGTGCGGCGGTTGGGATGAGCGAGACCTCGGACGCGGTCTTGGTTGTCGTTTCTGAGGAGACCGGCGGCATTTCGGTCGCGATCGGCGGGATGCTCAAGCGCCATCTCACCCCCGAGGTGCTGCGTCAGGTGCTGGTGGCCGAGCTGATGGACGAGGGAAGGGAAAAGAAGAAAACAGGCGTGCTCAGTAAGTGGAAGGTGAAGACCAAGTGAAGGAATTTTGGAAAAAAAGCAATGTCCCGACAATTCTGCTGGCGCTTGTGCTTTCGCTCGCGCTGTGGACCACCGTGCAGCTGAATTCTCCAAAGGTGCGGCAGGAAACCATTTCGGACGTTCCCGTCCGGATTCTGGAAGAAAGCACATTGTACACCAATACCGGTTTTTCGGTGATTGAGGGGCATGAGGCGACCATCCGGGTCGATTACGAGGCTATCGGCGCATCGGTCGCCGAGCTGAAAAAGCGCAATATGGAAGATATTTATGCTGAGATCAGCGTCGGCGCAATCACCGAGCCCGGCCGTACCAAGGTGCGCTATATTCTCCGCTATCCTGACAATCTCAATATTTCGGTGCGCAGCACCAGCCCGCGGCTGGTTGAGGTTTGGGTAGATGAGATTGTTACGCGTGATATCCGTGTCGAGCCTTATGTGGAGGGTTCTCCGGCCGAAGGGTACCTTTATGAAGGCCTGACCCCCGACCGTGAGACGGTCACGGTCAAGGGGCCGGCAGAGGTGATGAATCAGCTCAGCTATGCCCGGGCGACGCTGACTGCCGACAGCGCGACCGGCAGCCTGACGGATCTGGCGGCAATTACGTTTTTCGATGTCGAGGGCAATTTGATGGATGCAGAGGAAAATCATCTGGAGGTCACCTCGGGCGAGGTTAGTTTGTCGCTGAGCGTGTTGAAAGAGGCGATTGTACCGCTGCGCGTTGACGTGACCGAGGCGCCGGGTATAACGGCAGGGATGGCGCGTATTGAGATCGAACCGCAGAGCATCAAGCTGCGCGGCGAGCCGTTGCTGGTTGACCGCTTGGCGGAGGAAGGCATTACCATTGGCGTGGTCGACTTGAACCGGCTGAGCGAGGGCGGTACGCAGACCCTTGCCATCCGCACCCCGAACGGTGTGCGCCGGGCATCCGGCGAGCCTACTTCGGCTGAGGTGCGTGTCATGGTGGACGGTGTTTCGACCCGTACGGTAGAGGTTACGGATATTACGGTTGACATCGGTGATGCGGAGGGATGGGACGCTATCCTGGTTTCCGGTGTGATCCCGGTGACGGTGCGCGGGCCGGCGCAGCTGATTGAAAACTTTGACGAGAGCCGGCTGCATGCGGTCGCTGTCGTTGCGCCTGGTGAGTTTACGCCCGGTCTCCGGCAGGCAGCGCTTGAGATCACGTTGGCGGGCAGCGGTACGGATGGTATCGCGGTGACCGAAGCGCCGGATTCGGTCAATGTTATGCTGCGGCAGGCATCCGATGCGGCGCAGACACCCGAAGAGGAACCGGAGGATGTGCCGGCGGACGAGCCGGACGAGCCGGAGGGCGCTTCTGAGCCGTCCGAACCGGCGGAGCCCGCTGTCGGGACTGAGGGGACGGCCGGGGTCGGGGATGACCCCGAGGCGCCGCCAGAAGGGGCGGACGTGGCATGAGTCTTTTGGTCACCGGGCTTCGTCTGCCGTTTGACGCGCCGGATGCGCAGGCGCTTGCATTGGCCATGCGCCAGTGTGGGCTGCGGGAAGGGACGCCTGCGCTTTACCGGCGTTCTATTGATGCACGCCACGGCAAAATCTACAAAGTCTGCTCTGTCCTGATTGACGGAGTCCCTGAAGAGAAGGCATTTGCGGAGCACCTGCAAATGCCCTCTGTTCGTTATAAAAGTGATGCGGTGTTTGCGCCGGTCTATGGGAGCAAGCCCCTCCGGTGCAGGCCTGTGGTGGCGGGGCTGGGCCCTGCCGGGCTTTTCTGCGCCTATCTGCTGGCTGAACACGGATACCGGCCCGTCGTGCTTGAGCGGGGCGGTGCGCTGCAGCAGCGGGATGCCGCGGTGCGGCGCTTTTGGTCGGAGGGGACGCTCGATCCGGAATGCAATATTCAGTTTGGCGAGGGCGGCGCGGGCACGTATTCGGATGGCAAACTGACTACGCGTATTAACGATCCGTTGTGTGAGACGGTCTTGCGCCTGCTGCACCAAAATGGCGCGCCGGACGAAATTCTGCGGCTGGCAAAGCCGCATATCGGTACCGACCTTCTCAAAGGGGTGGTCAGCGCTATGCGCAGGCAGATTGAGCGGCAGGGCGGTACGGTGCATTTTTGGACGCCGCTGACCGGGCTGGTGGTGCGGCAGGGCCAATTGGAGGCGGTTTTGGCTGACGGCCAGCCGCTTGCGTGTGAACGGGCGGTTTTGGCGATCGGGCACAGCGCGCGCGATACCTTCCAGATGCTGTATGAAAGCGGCATTGCGCTGCAGCCCAAACCGTTTTCGGTAGGGGTGCGGATTGAGCATGCGCAGCAGGCGATAGATCGCGCGCTATATGGCAGGTTGGCGGGGCATGCTGCGCTGCCTCCTGCAGAATACGCGCTGTCTCACCGGGAAGGCGGCAGGGCTTGTTACTCGTTCTGCATGTGCCCGGGGGGGGCGGTCGTGGCTGCGGCGAGTGAGGCGGGCGGCGTGGTGACAAACGGCATGAGCTGCCATGCCCGCAATGGCCCGAATGCCAATGCCGCGTTGGCGGTTTCGGTTGGTCCGGAAGATTTTGAGGATCGGACGCCGTTGGGCGGCATCGCATTTCAGCGGGCGATTGAGCGCGCTGCTTACGCGCAGACGGGCGGTTTTCACGCCCCCTGTCAGACGGTGGGGGATTTTCTGCGCGGGGTTCCCAGCACCGGGCCGGGCGGCGTGCGGCCAACCTATACGGCGGGTGTGGCTTTCGGGGAGATTTCTCCTGTTTTTCCGGCGTTTATCACGGATATGCTTCGCGGTAGCCTGCCCGTATTTGGCAGAAAAATCCGAGGCTTTGATGGTGCGGACGCCCTGCTGACCGCGCCGGAGACCCGTACCTCTTCTCCGGTGCGCATTTCGCGTAATGAGGCGCTGTCCAGCGTCAGTGCCGCTGGGCTGATCCCCTGCGGGGAGGGGGCAGGCTTCGCTGGCGGGATTATGAGCGCGGCGGTCGACGGCCTGCGCGCGGCGCTCTGTATTATGAAAGAATTTGCGCCGTTTTAAAGTGCGCTTTAGCTTGCCAGAGAACGCAGCGCCCTGCGAATGGCAAGACGCTCTGGGAGCTGTGTTCCTGTTTCCGCATAATGTGCGGCTGGGGATTTTGCAGCCGGCGGCCGTTTGCAAACTGGATATCAAACAAGGAGGAAGCGTAAAATGACACAAAATGCAGTGGTGAAGCGTCTGCTGCCCGGCGGCAGAGCCGAGGTTGAGGTAACCCGCCAGTCGGCCTGCGGCCATGACTGCGCCAAATGCGGCGGCGGCTGCAGTGAAATGATCTCCGGCCCGATTGTCGCGGAGGCTGTCAACCGGATTGGCGCACAGCCAAATGAACGGGTTATCATTGAGGGGGAGTTCCGGCAGCTGATGGGGTTGGCTGCTATTGTATATGCGGTACCGCTGGCACTGTTTTTTGTGCTGTTTGCGGTGGGGAGCTTGTTCGGGCTCGGCGAGGGCGGTTCGTCTATGCTCGGCATTCTGGGTTTTGTACTGGGCGTTGTTTTTGCCATTGGATATAATAAGCGTTATAAAGAGCGCGGGACGATGGTGTTTACCATTATCGGGCGTGCGGTTTAGATGCGCTGGTACAGTCCCTGAAATGTCGGTTGAAGGGCGCTTTCTGTAGGTGCGGCGTTTGACTGCTCCGGCGGAGGGGAGCGGTGGCGGTTGCCGTGCAGCTTTCGGAAGCCTGCGTGGAGCGCCGCTGTATGTCCGCGCGCTTTTGGTTACCGCCTGGTTGCGTGCCGTTGCCCGGCGGGAGGACGGAACAGGGGACGTTTTTTTGGAAAACCAAAAATTTTTTGTAAATTCTGCAATTCATTCTGTGCGCAGGCTTGTAATGATGGGAAAAATCTAGTAAAATAGAATGAATAGCCGGGAGGATCACGCCGCCTCCCGTCGGGAGGCAATGCAATGTTCGGGTTTATCCGTCCCGTCAAGGAGGAGCTGCGTGTGCGTGAGGTACATCGCTTTCAGGAGGTTTACTGTGGCCTCTGTCATGCGATTCGTGCCCGCTACGGTAGGTTTCACACCTTGTTTCTGAGTTATGATATGACCTTTTTTGCTCTCGTGCTCGGCTGTACCGGGGAGGATGGGCGCGGGGAACGCCGCCGGTGCGGCGCTTCACCGTTTCGTGCCAGGCCGGTTTGCCTGGACTGCGCCGCGATCAACTGGGCTGCCGATATCAGCGTACTGTTGCACTATCACAAGCTGCGGGATTCTGTGCGTGATGAGGCGGGTGTGCGGCGTTTGGCGGCCCGGCTTCTGGTGTGGCTGGCCAGGCCTGGTTACCGGCGGGCAGCCGCGCGGCTGCCCGATGCCGATCGTGAGATTGCCGCGTGTATTGATGAGCTGGACGCATTGGAGGCGGCGGGGTGTGTCTCTATGGACCGCGCTGCCGATCCGACCGCCCGCCTGCTTGCCGCTGCCGTTCCTCCGACCGGGGATGCACAGGAGCGTATCCTGCGCCAGCTGTTTTATCATACCGGGCGGTGGGTTTATCTGATTGATGCATGCGAGGATCTGGCCGGCGACCTGGCGCGCGGCGGTTATAATCCGGTTGCGCTGCGGTTTGGGCTGGACAGCGCGGATCTTTCCGCTGTGCGGGAGTCGCTGGAACGTACGCTGGAGCATTCAATTGCCGATATCTGTACCGCCTTTGACCTGCTTGGCGCACAGAGAGACGCAGGGCTGATCGAGAATATCATCTGGCTGGGCCTGCCCGCGGTGACGCGGCAGGTGCTTGATGGAACTTATCAAATGAACGGAGGACGAATGCGTCATGGATCCTTATAAACTGCTGGGCGTAACGCCGCAGACCAGTGATGATGATGTGAAACGCGCCTATCGTGAGCTCGCGCGCAAGTACCACCCCGACAATTACGTCAACAATCCGCTTGCTGATCTTGCCGAACAGCGGATGAAGGAAATCAACGAGGCCTATGACCAGATTATGAACGAGCGCTCGGGGCGCGGCTCTGGCAGGGCTTCCGCGGGGGGCGGTTACCAGCAGCAGAGCTACAGCGGCCGCCAGCAGCAGAGTTATGGCCAGCAGCAGGGCTATTCCGGTCCGTTCGGTCAGATTCGTGCTGCGATTACCCAAGGGAATCTGAATCTGGCGGAGGAGATGCTGCAGCGTACCAGCCAGCGCAGCGCCGAGTGGTTTTTTCTGATGGGTACGGTCTATTACCGGAAGGGCTGGTATGATGAAGCTTCTCGCTGCTACCAGCAGGCATGTGCGATGGAGCCGGGCAATGCCGAATACCGTTCGGCGCTGAATATGGTCAATATGGCAGGCAGTTACGGCGGTTACCGCCCCATGCAGCAGTCGGCTTTGTGTGATTGCTGTGCGAATCTAATGTGCCTGTCCCTTTGCTGCAACTGCTGTAATATGGGGTGCTGAGCGGTGAGCGCGCGCAGCATCGCACAGGGCGGCATGATGACCGGCGTTTCGATAGTGCTTCTGGAGCTCGGCGCGCTTTTTGAGATTGCGGCAGGCGCAGCGGCGCTGTTGGCGGCGCTGGTTCCGGCGCTTTTTTTCCTGCGGGGCGACGCCCGGACCGGACGGTTGGTTTATGGGGCCACCGCGATTTTGGCGGTGCTGTTTGTGCCCTTTAAATTCAGGGCGTTGATTTATGCCCTGGTGTTGGGCCTGTATACGGTCGTTAAATTTACGGTCAATTGGCAGAGCAGACGCTCCCGCGTACTCTGTAAACTTGTGTTGGTCGCGTTTTGGATCTTACTTTCTTTTGTGGGCATTCGGTTCGGCCTGTTTGAAGAGCTGCCGGTGGTTTCGCCGTTGGTTGCCGCCGGGCTGACGGTCGGCTGGACGGTGTTTCTGATTTATTATGATTTTTGCGTGACGCGCATTTTTGCGGGGATGGGCCGGTGGCTTAGCCGGTTCCGCTGACCAAACGGGATCATTGCGGGGTGCAGATTCCGGCATAGGGCGCCGCAATGCGGCCGGTGGGGGAGGTGGACGGACGCCCCTTCCCGGTTTGATAAAAATAATATAAAGAGGGTTCTAAATGTTATGAAAAGCATGACCGGTTATGGCCGCGCGCGCCTGTCTTTACATGGGCGTGAAATCACTGTTGAGGTGCGCGCGGTCAACCATCGCTATCTGGATTGCACGATTAAAGCGCCGCGCGCTTACGGATTCCTGGAAGACGCGCTGAAAAAGGCGGCTGCCGGACGGGTTTCGCGCGGGCGGGTCGACATCTTTGTCTCGATTGAAGATGTGGCGTCGTCCGGTACGGAGATTCTGCTGAATGAGCAGCTGGCAGGCGGCTATATTGAGGCGCTGCGGCGTCTGCGGGACCAGTTCGGGCTGGAGGACAACCTGACGGTCCTGGGGATTGCCAAGCTGCCGGATGTGCTTGCCTGCCGCCGGGCCGAGGTGGATGCCGATGAACTGACCGCCGACGTACTTGCTGTTTATCAGGAGGCGGCAGAGGGGTTTGACCTGATGCGCAGACGGGAGGGGGATAAGCTTGCCGAAGATGTTCTGGGGCGGGCGAAAACCATTCTGTCACTGGTCGGCGAGGTCGAGCAGCGTGGGCCTGAGCGGGTTGCCGCGTATCGTGAGCGGCTGTACCGGCGCATGCAGGAGGTGCTTGAATCTGCGCAGGTGGATGAGCAGCGGGTTCTGATGGAGGCCGCCGTGTTCGCGGACCGGACCGCGGTTGACGAGGAGACCGTACGCCTGCGCAGCCATATCAGTCAGCTCGAGCTGATGCTGGCCGAGGGCGGCGCGGTTGGCCGCAAGCTGGATTTTCTTGTGCAGGAGATGAACCGTGAGGCGAATACCATCGGTTCCAAGGCAAATGACGCCGTGCTGTCGCGGCTGGTTGTTGAGCTGAAGTCCGAGATCGAGAAAATCCGGGAGCAGATTCAGAATATTGAGTAGGCGTCTGCATTCGGGCATTTTTATGGGGGGCATTTATGAAGCTTATTAACATCGGCTTCGGCAACATGGTTTCGGCAAACCGCCTTGTGGCGATCGTCAGCCCGGAGTCTGCGCCGATCAAGCGCATTATCCAAGAGGCGCGCGACCGTAGCGTACTGATTGACGCGACCTATGGCCGCCGTACCCGTGCGGTCATCATCATGGACAGCGATCACGTGATTCTTTCGGCAGTGCAACCGGAGACGGTTGCCGGTCGTTTGACAAGCCGTGACAATGAGGAGGACGACGATGCGTAAGGGCAGGCTGTATGTATTTACCGGTCCGTCCGGCGCTGGCAAAGGCACCGTGCTGCACCAGCTGTTGGACGAGGTGCCGGGTCTGTTTTTGTCGGTGTCGGCGACTACGCGCGCGCCGCGTCCGGGGGAACAGGACGGTGTTCATTATTATTTTATATCAAATGCTGCATTTGAGCAGAAAATCGCCGAAAATGCGTTTTTAGAACATGCTAAATATGTCGATCATTATTATGGTACGCTGGCACGTCCGGTGGAGGAGCGCTTGGCCGCGGGTCATGACGTCATCCTCGAGATTGAGGTGCAGGGGGCGATGCAGGTACATGAAAAGCGTCCGGATGCGGTGATGGTTTTTCTGGCTCCGCCGTCGCTTGAGGAACTGCGTGCGCGGCTGTACGGGCGCGGCACGGAAAGCGAGGAAAAGATTTGTAAGCGTCTGGAAACGGCGCGCAACGAGCTGTCATATCAGGACCGGTTTGACCATATTGTGGTGAATGACACGGTCGGGCACGCAGTCGGCGTGCTGAAAAATCTTATTTTGCAAAATCGGGCTGAGCGGTAAGGAACTGGATTTGCGGGCCGCGGCTGCCGGTCAGGCTGTGCTCTTGGGGAAATGAGCCGCTTGATGAAAAATCCTGGATGGATCCGATGTCTTAGCCTATCTATACAGATTCCAATATCACAAGGGGGGATCTCCCCCTAAATCGGGAGGAAAAAGTATTTATGTTAAAACCGTCGATGAATGAACTGATGGCGAAAGTCAGTAACCGTTACCTGCTGGTGAACCTTGCGGCGCAGCGGGCCCGCGATTTGTCAGAAGAGGCGGAGCAGACCGGGGAAAAGCTGCCTGACAAATCGGTCAAGTTGGCATTGGATGAAATTGCCGATGGCAGCGTGGTCTATCGGGACGGCCCGCGCCCTGAACCTGTCCCGCAGGATGAACCGGCTGTGCCCGCTGCGCAGGAGGCCGCTGATTTGGGGCGCCCCGTGCAGGGGCAGGAGGAGGACAGCGCGTTTGCGCTTGCGCCGGATATTATTTACAGCGGCCGGCCGTCCTTAGAAGAGGTGCAGGAGTTTTAAACACGATGGATTTAAAGGGGAAAAAAATTGTATTATGCGTGACCGGCGGGATCGCGGCCTATAAGGCCGCCGATCTCGTTTCGCGTCTCAAAAAACAGCAGGCAGAGGTCTTTGTAATTATGACCAAATCGGCCTGTGAATTTATCACGCCCATGACGCTGGAGGTGCTTTCGGGCAATCGGGTGGTGCACGATATGTTTGCCCGTGACTTTACCTGGGAGGTGGAGCACATTTCGCTTGCCAAGCGTGCCGATGTGTTTGTGGTCGCACCCTGTACAGCAAATGTGTTGGGGAAGGCGGCGCACGGAATTGCAGATGATATGCTCACCACGACCTTGATGGCGACGCGTGCGCCATTGGTTTTTGCACCCGCCATGAATACGAATATGTATGAAAATCCGGTCGTGCAGCAAAATATTCGTATCCTGCGGGAGCGTGGCGCGCATTTCGTCGAGCCGGCAAACGGCCGTTTGGCCTGCGGGGACAGCGGGCGCGGCAAACTTGCGGATCCGGCTGACATCTGTGAGGCTGTTTTGGATGCGGCGGCAGCGCAGGATTTAGAAGGGCTGCATGTGCTGGTGACGGCAGGCCCAACGCAGGAGGCGCTTGACCCGGTGCGCTTTCTGTCCAACCATTCAACCGGTAAAATGGGTTATGCCATTGCCGCGGCTGCTCGCCGGCGCGGCGCGGCGGTGACATTGGTGACCGGCCCGACTGCCCTGCAGCCGCCCGCCGGGATGACAGTCCTTCCCGTGGTTTCTGCCCGGGAGATGTATGATGCGGTGCTGTCTGCGCTGCCCGGGCAGGACTTTGTAATTAAAGCAGCCGCGGTGGGTGACTACCGGCCGGCGGAAACTGCTGTGGACAAGCTGAAAAAAGGCGATACGGATTTGGGGCTCACGTTGGTACGCAACCCGGATATTTTGAAGGCGGTCGGCCTTCAAAAGCGGCCCGGTCAGCTGGTCTGCGGTTTTTCGATGGAGACACGTGATTTACTTGCAAACTCGGCAGCCAAGCTGGAGAGCAAGAACTGTGATTTTATGGTGGCAAATAATCTGAGGACCGAGGGCGCAGGTTTTGGCACGGATACCAATGTCGTCACCATCCTGCGGCGGGACGGGGCGGCCGAGCAGCTCCCGCTGCAGTCTAAGGCCGCGTTGGCGGACGGTATTTTGGACCGTTTGCTGGCGGCGCGTCACGCGCGATGAAGGTTTGCGCAGTCGCGGTTGACGCGGCGACCTACGCAATCGACAAGCTGTACGATTATACCGCGCCGGCGGCTGTGCCGGCGGTTGGCTGCCGGGTGCTTATTCCCTTTGGACGCGGCAACAAGCGGCTGGAGGGCATCGTTATGGCGGTGCGCGAGGGCTCCGGGGAGGGGCTTAAGCCGCTGCTTGAGGTACTGGACCGGGAGCCTGTGCTGACTGCCGCTCAGCTGCGGTTGGCAGTTTATCTGCGGGAGCGATTGTTTTGCACCTTTTTTGACTGTGTGCGTACGATTTTGCCTGCGGGCCTGTGGTTCCGGCGGCGTGAGCGGTTCCAGCTGGGCGTATGTGATCTGGCTGCATGGCAGGCGCGTGCCGACGAGGCAGGCGCGTTGATGCGGCTTTTCCAGGGACCGGACACGGTGTTGGCTTTGCCGGAAATTGAAGCGGCCCTGCCCAAAGTCAGCGTGCGGCCCTTGCTCGATCAGCTGTGCGCCGAAGGGGTGCTGTGCTATCAGCCGGGGATTGCGCCGAACGTGCGGGATAAGACTGAAACCATGCTGCGCCTGGCAGTTGATCCGGATACGGCGATGCGCTGCTGTGCGCGGGGCAGCCCGGCGCGGAAGGATGTCGTCAGCTTGCTGTCGGACGGCGGTGCGCTGAGCCGCCGGGAGCTTTGTTATATGACGGGTGCAAGCGCGGCTGTGCTGAATCATCTGGTCAAGAGCGGTATCCTGGAAAAGGAGGAAGCCGAAGTTTTCCGGATGCCTGATTTTTCTGAAATTCCGCCCAATCCGCCGGTTGAGTTAAGCGCGGCGCAGGAACGGGCCTTTGCCGGCCTGCGGGAACTGCTTTGCCGGGGGACGGCGGCTGCCGCGCTGCTTTATGGTGTGACCGGCAGCGGGAAAACTTCGGTTTATTTGAAATTGATTGCCGAAACATTGTCACAGGGGCGTACAGCCATCGTGCTGGTGCCCGAGATTGGCCTGACGCCGCAGGCTGTCCGGGTATTTGTGGGGCAGTTTGGCAGCCAGGTCGCGCTGATGCACTCTGCGCTGTCGACCGGGGAACGTTATGACAGTTGGAAGCGTATTCGGAGCGGCGCGTGCCCGGTGGTGGTCGGCACGCGGTCGGCGATCTTTGCACCGGTTGAAAATCTTGGCTTGGTGATTATTGACGAGGAGCAGGACGGCGCATATTGTTCCGAGCAGTCGCCGCGTTATCATGCACGGGATGTTGCAAAGTATCTGGTTTCACGTTCCGGGGGGCTGTTGGTGTTGGGGTCTGCGACCCCTTCGGTCGAGAGCTATTATGCCGGCAAGAAGGGAAAGTATCCCATCTTCCAGTTGACGGAGCGGTTTATGGGTACGCCGATGCCCGAGGTAACGGTGGCCGACCTGCGCGGGGAACTGCGGCAGGGCAATGACGGCAGTATTGGCGCGGTGCTGTATGATGCGTTGGCCCGCAATCTGTCGGCCGGACGGCAGAGCATCCTATTTCTCAACCGGCGGGGCAACAGCCGGACGATCGGCTGCCCGCAGTGCGGCTGGGTTCCTGAATGCCCGTCCTGTACATCCACGCTGACCTATCACTCGGTGAACAGCCGCGCTATGTGCCATTACTGTGGTTTCTCGATTAAGATCACGGGGGGATGTCCCTCTTGCGGCGGGGGGAATCTGTTCACCGAAACGGCAGGCACGCAGCGCGTTGAGGAGGAACTGCATAAAAAATTCCCGCAGGCGCGTGTTCTGCGGATGGATGCGGATACGACTGCACGTAAGAATGCGCATGAAAAGATGTTGGCTTCTTTTGCAAAGGGGGGAGCCGATATTTTGCTTGGCACGCAGATGGTTACCAAGGGGCTGGATTTTGAGAATGTGACGCTGGTTGGCGTGATTGATGCCGATCAAAGCCTGTATGCCCCCAATTACCGCGCAAAGGAACGTACATTTTCTCTGATTACGCAGGTCGTGGGCCGGGCGGGCCGCCGTTTTGATACTGGGCGGGCGGTCATACAGACTTACAGCCCCACTCATCCGGTGATCCTGGCCGCTGCACGGCAGGATTATGATCAGTTCTATGAAAGTGAGATTGCGGCGCGCGGCGCATTGCGGGTTCCGCCGCTGGCCGAGCTGTTGGTGTTGACTGCCGCGGGGGAATCCGAGCGGCAGGTGCTTGCCTCCCTACTGGCGCTTCGCCGCCGGCTGGAGAGTCTGATGCAGGGACAGTTTCGCGAGATTGCTTGTCCGGTGTTGGGGCCGGTTCCTGCGCCGGTGGTGCGCGTGATGGGCCGTTACCGCTATCACCTAACCCTGCGCTGTCCGGACGGGAAATCCCGCAGGCAGCTGGTCTCAGGTGTTCTGTGCGAATTTGCCCGTGATAAAGCGAACCGCGGCGTATCGCTTCACGCCTTGCTTAATCCGGATTTGTAACCCGGCCCGCCGTAGGGAAAACGAGCCGGTAGGGGCTGCTTCGCCCCTGGTACGGCGTTATTTTCGTAAATAAAAAGGAGAGTAGTCATGGCACTTCGTAAGATTTTGGTACAGGGTGACGAAACGCTGAATAAACGGTGCCGCCCGGTTACCGTTTTTGACGGCCGGCTCAGGCAGCTGGTCGATGATATGGTGGAGACCCTGATGCAGTCTGGCGGCGCTGGGCTTGCCGCTCCACAGGTTGGCGTACTGCGCCGCGTTGTCGTCGTGCTGGATGTCAATAAGGAACCGGAAGAGGTGGTTGTTCTTATCAATCCTGAGGTGATTGACAGGCGGGGCAGCGAGCGGATGTTGGAGGGCTGCCTTAGCGTGCCCAACGTCTGGGGCTATGTGACCCGGCCGACTTGGGCCAAGATCCGTGCGCAGGATATGAATGGCAATTGGTTCGAGCGTGAAGGGGAGGGCGTGGTTGCCCAGTGCTTCTGCCATGAAAGCGAGCATTTGGAGGGTCATCTGTTCACCGAGAAAGTAGAGGAATTTGTCGATCCGGAGGATGTACAAAAGGCATGAGAATCGTTTTTATGGGCACCCCCGACTTTGCGGTCCCCTCGCTTGCGCGGCTGATTGCCGATGGGCATGAGCTGTGCGGTGTGTTTACGCAGCCCGATAAACCGCAGGGCCGGCGGCAGCTGCTGACGCCGCCGCCAGTCAAGACCCTTGCGCTGCAGCAGGGGATTACAGTCTATCAGCCTAAGACCTTGAAAGACGGGGCGGTCTTAGAGCTTTTGGCGCGGTTGGATCCGGAGCTGATTGTCGTAGCTGCATATGGTAAGCTGCTGCCGCGCGAGGTGCTGGAATATCCCAGGCTCGGCTGTATTAATGCCCACGGTTCGCTGTTGCCGCGCTGGCGCGGTGCGGCGCCGATCCAATGGGCGGTGATTGCCGGGGACCAGATCACCGGCGTGACAATTATGCAGATGGATGAGGGGTTGGATACCGGCGATATGCTGGCGCGGTGTGAGACCCGCATCGGCGAGCGGGAGACGGCAGGGGAACTGTTTGTACGACTTTCGCAGGATGCGGCTGCGCTGCTGGGTGAGACGGTGCGCCGTATGGAGGCTGGTCCGCTGGTGGGGACGCCGCAGGACGGCAGCCAATCCTGTTATGCGCATATGCTGAACAAAGAGCTTGCTGTAATAGACTGGACGAAAAGCGCGCATGCGGTCGACTGCCTGATTCGCGGCCTGAACCCGTGGCCGGTTGCGTCGACCACACTGGACGGCGCGCGGATGAAAGTTTATTCGGCCGTACCAGCCGCAGGCAGCGGCGCCCCCGGCGAAGTGCTGGAGGCGGATCCCCGGCGCGGCATGTTGGTTGCCTGCGGTGAAGGGGCGCTGCTGCTTGGCGAAATCCAGGCATCCGGCGGCCGGCGCATGCGTGTGAATGACTGGCTTCGCGGGCATACTGTGGAAGCCGGCGTCCTGCTGGGCGGCTGATGCCGGACAGCTTTTTCCTGAGGAGGCGTGTTTTGTGTTCTATTATGGATTCGATATGTATTATGTAGTGCTGGTGCTTCCCTGCATTCTTTTTGCAATGTGGGCGCAGTGGAAGGTTCAGTCGACCTTTGACCGGTACGCGCAGGTCTATTCCCGCCGTGGGATCACGGCAGCGCAGGCGGCGGCGGCTGTACTCCGTGCGAACAGCGTATCCGGTGTGACAATTGAGCGTGTTCCGGGCCGGTTAAGCGATCATTATGATCCGCGTGCCAATGTGATCCGGCTGTCGGATGCCGTATATGGTTCGGCCTCGGTCGCCTCGATTGGCGTAGCCTGCCATGAGGCCGGTCACGCGGTGCAGTATGCCCGGCGGTACGCGCCCATCCGTTTGCGCGCTGCGATTGTCCCAATTACGAATATTGGATCTGCGCTGGCTATGCCGCTGATTTTGCTGGGGTTTTTCATCAATTTATCCGGGCTGATCACGCTGGGGATTGCGGCCTTTGGTCTGTCTACGTTGTTCCAGCTGGTGACGCTGCCAGTCGAGCTGGATGCCTCACGGCGCGCGCTGGCTGCCATAGAAGGCGGAGGCTTGCTTGAGGGGGATGAGGTCGGCTTGGCACGTAAGACCCTTTGGGCGGCAGCGATGACCTATGTTGCTGCGCTTGCCGTCTCCCTGGCACAGCTGCTGCGATTGATTCTCATCTTTGGGAGGCGAAACCGTGATTAAAAAAAGACCTTCTACCTCGCGGGAGGTGGCTGCATTTGCCCTTTTTTCAATTCGGGAAGAGGGAGCGTGGTCGGACGGTGCGCTGCACCACTATATCGCCCGTGCGGGGCTGGACGCGCGGGATGCCGCATTGGCTTCCCGCCTTGCCTGCGGTGTGCTGCAGAACCGCACCCTATGCGCGTTTTATCTGAAAAAATTTTCCAGCGTCCGTTTGTCGCGCCTGTTGCCCCGTGTGCGGGACTGCTTGGAACTGGGGATTTATCAGTTGACGATGATGGACCGTATCCCTGCGCATGCGGCGGTATCTGAGACCGTTTCTCTGATCCGGAATTATGCGCATGCCAATGAACGTACGGTGAAATATGCCAATGGCGTATTGCGTGCTGTCGCGCGGGCCGCGGAGGACGGAAGCCTGCCCGTCCTCGACTGCCCGACGAAGGAGGCGTATCTTGCTCTCCGCTACAGTCATCCGGAATGGCTGACGCATTTGCTCTGCGAAGAATTTGGAGAACAGGAAGCTGCTTCCATCTGCGCGCACGACAATGAGACAGCGCCGCTTTGCCTGCGGGTGAACCTGCTTAAGACCTCACGGGACAAGTTGCTGGAGGAATTGCGGGAGGGCGGATTACGCTGCGCGCCGCATGGCAGGATTGAAAATCTGATTCTGTGCGAGGGTGGGAATGTGGCCGCGCTGCCCGCGTTCCAGCGCGGCGACCTGGCTGTACAGGACGGCGCCAGCATAGTCTGCATTGATGTTTTGGCCCCTCGCCCCGGCGATTTGGTGCTGGATTTGTGCGGGGCGCCGGGCGGCAAAACCTGTTACATTGCGGAAAAAATGGGCAACCGGGGGCACGTGATCGCAGGTGATCTGTACGAGCATAAGCTGGAACGCATTCGCGATGCCGCCAGCCGGCTTTCCCTCAGCATTGTTGAGACCCGACTGTCGGATGCGGCGGTTTTTCAGCCCGATCTGGAGGGGGGCGCCGACTGTGTCCTGTGTGATGTGCCCTGCTCCGGGCTTGGCGTGATTCGGAAAAAGCCTGAGATTCGCTGGAAGAGTGAGGAAAGCCTTCGCGATTTGCCCGGGATACAATCCGCCATCCTGGAAACCGGCAGTCGTTATGTCAGGCCAGGCGGGACGCTGGTTTATTCAACCTGTACGATTCTCCAGCGTGAAAATGCAGGCGTTATCCAGGCGTTTTTGCATCGTCATCCGGAATTTGCCGCCGAGGCGTTTGCACATCCGGCCACCGGCGAGGTTCCGGCGGGTCAGATCACTTTATTGCCCCATCTTCACCAAACGGATGGATTTTTTATTGCAAAGCTGCGGCGTCTGTAGTAAAATAAAAAAAGAGCCAAATTTCTCCGTGATTCGCGGGATGGCTCTGCTATACTGAAGAAAGAATCAGGATCTATGATCGAAATCAAGTCCCTAACAATTGAAGAGCTGCGCGGCGAGCTGACGGCAGCGGGAGAAAAGCCGTTTCGTGCAAAGCAGATATTCCAGTGGCTGCATCAGCCTGTGACCTCTTTTGCAGAAATGACCGACCTTGCCAAACCGCTTCGTGCGGCATTGGCCGGACGGTATTTGCTGACGGTTCCCGTGGCAGAGCGCAGGCAGGTCTCTGCGGTCGACGGAACAGTGAAATATCTTTGGCGGCTGCATGACGGGGAATGCGTCGAGAGCGTGTTGATGCATTACCGTCACGGCAATACGGTATGCGTCTCCACACAGGTGGGGTGCCGGATGGGCTGTGCGTTCTGTGCGTCCGGCGTGTTCGGGCTTCGCCGCAACCTGTCAGCGGGCGAGATTTTGGATCAGGTCCTGTTTATGCAAAAAGATTCCGGCGCGCCTGTTTCCAACATCGTGCTGATGGGAACGGGGGAGCCGCTTGATAATTATGATCAGGTACTGAAGTTTATACGCATTGTTTCCTGTCCGGACGGGATCTGTATCGGGCAGCGCCATATCTCGCTGTCAACCAGCGGGCTTGCAGACCGGATTGAGGCGCTGGCAGACGAACGTCTGCAGTTGACGCTGTCAATCTCTCTGCATGCGCCCGACGACGAAAGCCGGAGTGCGATGATGCCGGTCAACCGGCGCTATCCGGTCGCGCGGTTGCTGCGGGCATGCGAATATTATTTTGATCAGACTGGGCGCCGCGTTTCGTACGAGTATGCGATGGCGCGCGGGGTAAGCGATCGTCCATGGCAGGCGGAGCGGCTGGTGAAGCTGCTGCGCGGCAGGCCGGGGCATGTCAATCTGATTCCGCTGAACCCTGTAAAGGAAAGCGCCTTACAGCCCAGCACACGTGACAGTGTGCGCAGGTTCCAACAGATCTTGGAGCGCGGCGGCATCACGGCGACCGTGCGCCGCCGGCTTGGACCGGATATAGACGCCGCGTGCGGCCAGCTGCGCCGCCGCCGGCTTGAGGAAGGTGAATCACATTGACAGCATATGGAATCAGCGATAAGGGCTGCCGCCGTCCGACCAATCAGGACGCGTACGCAGTTTCGCTGAAGGAAGAAGAAGGGATTGCCGTACTGGCCGTATGTGACGGCATGGGCGGCGCAAACGCCGGGAATGTGGCAAGCCGTTTTGCGCTGGATACCTTTATGGAGCGCGTACAGGAGCAGATTACGGCCGGAATGAGCCGGGAGGGGATCGAACGTGTGCTGCGCGAGGCCGCGGAAGCTGCGAACGAGACCGTATTTCGATTGTCGACCCGTCAGCCTGAGTTTGCCGGGATGGGTACGACCCTGGTGGCGGGCGTTATCACACGGGAAAAGACCATGCTGATCAATATCGGCGACAGCCGCGCCTATGAAATTGACGCAAAAAATATTGTACAGTTGACCGAGGACCATTCCTATGTCAACGAAATGATCCGGCAGGGCCGCCTGCGCGCCGAGGATGCACGCACCCACCCCAACCGGAATTTAATTACCCGCGCGGTTGGCGTCGATCCCCGGGTTGAGGGCGACGTATACGAGGTTGACCTGCGTGAGGGGGAGGTCATGCTCCTCTGCTCGGACGGGCTGAGCGGCATGGTGGAGGATGCGCAGATTGGGGAGATCGTCCGGCGTGCCGGCAATCTGGAGACAGCGGGACAGGCCCTGGTCGAAGCCGCCAAACTGTGCGGCGGCGCGGACAATATTACCGTCGTACTGTTTTCGCGCGATGCCCTGGAAGAAGAACCAGCAAAGCATGAGGAGTAAAAAAGATGGATGATAAATACATAGGGAAGCTGCTGGACGGCCGGTATGAGATCCTCGATATCTCGGGCGTTGGCGGCATGGCGGTCGTTTACAAGGCGCGCGACCGCGCACTGAACCGCTATGTTGCTATAAAGGTACTCAAGGAAGAGTTTGCTGAGGACGAGGAGTTTCGCCGCCGGTTTCACAACGAATCGCAGACGGTTGCCCGTCTGTCGCATCACAATATTGTTTCGATCTATGATGTCAGCCATACCGAGGGGCTTAATTATATCGTGATGGAGCTGGTTGATGGCATCACCCTGAAGGAATACCTGCAGAAGAAGGGGCGGCTTTCCTGGCAGGAAGCGCTGTTCTTTGCCCAGCAGATCGCGCGCGCGTTGGAGCATGCGCACAGCCGCGGCATCATTCATCAGGACATCAAGCCGCATAATATCATGATTCTGCGCGACGCGACCGCCAAGGTGACCGATTTCGGCATTGCGCGTTTTGCAGCGAAGGAGGAAACCCGGGTGGTCAAGGAGGCCATCGGCTCGGTGCATTACATTTCGCCCGAGCAGGCCCGGGGGTCGACCATCGATTACCGTACGGATCTGTATTCGTTGGGTGTGGTAATGTATGAGATGCTGACCGGCAAGCTGCCGTTTGACGGGGACAATGCATTGGCCATCGTCATGCAGCACATCAGCGCGATGCCGCTGATGCCTTCGGAAATTGTGCCGAGCATTCCGCGCGGCATGAACGAGATCGTTATGCATGCCATGTGTCCGGCGGTTGGCCGCCGCTACAGCTCGGCCAGCGAGCTGTACACCGATCTGGAACGGCTGAAAAGTGATCCGAATATGTCCTTTCACTACAATACGGAAACACGTGGCGATACGATTGAATTTGACGAGACACAGAAGCTGCCTAACTTTGAGGTGCTGAATAATATCCCGGTACATCACACCCCGGCAAAGCCGGTCCGTGATTTTGTGGTTGAGGATCCGATCGACCGGCAGCGCCGCGCGGCCCCGGAGGAATATGAGGAGCGCCGGAGCGCGCCCAAGCCCAGTGAACGGGAGCGTATGCGGGAACGGGAGCGCCGCCGCCGGGTCGAGGAAGACGACGATGACGGCCGCGATTCGCCGCTGCTGATGGTTGCCGTCGCATTGCTGGCCATTGCGCTGATTGGCGGCGTTGCGTTCTTCTGGTTTACACGGTTTTGGGACAGCGGCGAGTCGATTGAGGTCCCCAGTTTTGTCGGCGCGGTTTATACCGATGTCATGAACGACCCGGCATATGGGCAGTTCCGTTTTGCCTCTGAGGGCCGGGAGGACGATACCCAGCCGGCAGATACTGTTATCGATCAAAGCCCGAAGCAGGGGACGCAGGTCCGTGAAAATGCGATGATAACGCTCTATTATGCCACCAGCCAGCAGGACAACGCGGAAGAGGATGTCAAGATGGAGGACTTTAAGGAGCGGGACCTGCAGGTTGCACTGGATTTTCTGGAAGAGCATGGCTTTGAGAGTAAGGTGGAGCACGAGTTCCATGAGGAGATCGAGGAGGGACGGATTATCCGCACTACGCCGCGCAGCGGGCAGACCATTATGCCAAATGAAGAGGTTCTGATTGTTGTATCAGACGGCCCGGACGACGGTCCGTTTGAGATGCCGGATTATTTTGGACAGGATGTATCCGATGTGACTGCCGATCTGATCGGGCGCGGGCTGACGCTGAAGAATTCAGAGGCGCGGGATTCCAGCACACCCAAGAATTCGGTTGTCGCACAGGAACCGGAAAAGGGCGTCGAGGTCCAAAAGGGGGATGAAGTGACGCTGTACTATTCCTCCGGAAAGAAACCAGAGGAAAAGCCGCCTACAGACGACCCAGACGCGAAGGATCCGGATGAGGCGGTTGGTACCGGCAGTATTTCGGTTACGCTGCCGACGGCCGTGCCGGGGCAGTCGAATGTGGTGATTGAGATGAGCGGCAGCCAGCTCTGGAACAACTGGCATGACAACGAAAATGGCAGCAAGGGATCGGTCACGATCAGCGGACTGACAGGTTCGATCGGCACGCATGAGGTGACGGTGACTGTCATTGGGCCGGATGGCAGCGTGCAGAATTATAATACCAGCATCACGTTCAGTTAAGGAGCGGAAGATTTGTTAAACGGAATCATCAGAAAGGGCATCGGCGGTTTCTACTATGTAGATACCGCCGATGGCATTATCGAGTGCAGGGCGCGCGGCAAGTTTCGGCGTACGATCGGCAAACCGATGGTGGGCGACCGCGTCCGGCTGGAGCTGCAGCCAGAAGACGGGACAGGCTATCTGTTGGAGATTGAGCCGCGAAAAACCGCGCTGGTCCGTCCGCCGGTGGCGAATATTGAATTGCTGGCTGCGGTTGCGTCGGCAGCCCCTCCGCAAACGGAACCGTTTTTGATTGACAAGATACTGGCAATTGCCGAGCATAAAGGCATGGAGGTTCTGGTCGTGCTCAATAAAACGGATCTCGACCCGGCAGATGCGTTGTTTCAGATTTATCAGCAGGCAGGGATTGAGGTCTTCCGTGTGAGTGCGGAAACCGGCGCTGGCATAGAAGCGCTGCGCAGCAGGCTGGAAGGCAGGATTTCAGCCTTTGCGGGCAATTCCGGCGTCGGCAAATCGAGCCTGCTGCATCGCCTGGATCCAAGCTTCTCGGGGGCGGTGGGAGCGATTTCAGACCGAATCGGACGGGGCCGCCATACGACGCGCCATGTAGAGCTGATTCCCTTTGCGGGGGGATATCTGGCAGATACGCCGGGCTTTTCCTCTTTTGAAACGGAACAAATGGATTTGATTCTGCGGGATGATTTGCAGTATGCCTTTCGTGAATTTTCCTCTTACCTGGGCAAATGCCGCTTTACTGGCTGCGCGCATCTGTGTGAAAAGGGGTGCGCCGTCTTGGAGGCCGTTGCATCGGGGGACATCCCGCGCACCCGTCACGAAAGTTATAAGCGCCTTTATGAGAGCGTCCGGGATTTGAAAGAATGGGAGTTTAAAAAATAATATGCATTCGATAAGAGCAGCGCCGCCAGCGCTGCTCTCAGTCTGTTGGAGCGGAATGTACCCGACGCGGCGCATTGCGTGTAGGCGAGGTCAGCGCCGCCGGAGAAGCGCCCGCGCGGGGCCTTTCCCAGCAGTTTTCGGCGTGTGCGGGGCCTGGCTGGCGTTGCCCTTTGGAATCAGGCGGTGCGAAGGATGGATTCCAGGATTTCCAGAAACTGCGCGCACTCGGCTTCGGAATTCAGCGCACTGACAGAAATCCGGACAGTTCCGGTTTCAAGCGTGCCCGCTGAGCGGTGTGCCTCGGGTGCACAATGCAGACCGTCACGGACGCACACCCCGCGCTCGGCCAGACGCCCTGCGATATCCTCGCAGGCAAGCCCGCCTGCCCGGAAGGAGAGCACGCCGCTTTGTGAAGGTCCGAAGAAAGGCTCGACTTTGTGCAGGGCGCGCAGTCCTTCTGATAGGCGTGCAATCAGCCGCCGTTCGTGCTCTAGGATCCGCCGCGTTCCCTGTGTGCGTACCCACCGGATACCTGCGCAGAGTCCTGCGATTCCGTGGGCGTTCGGCGTGCCGCTTTCAAAACGGTCGGGCAGCAATTCCGGCTGTGTCAGCTGCTCAGACAGGCTGCCTGTGCCGCCTGTCATCAGCGGCTCCCGCAGCTGGTCGGACAGCACGAGCAGAATCCCTGTCCCTTGCGGCCCAAACAGCGCCTTGTGTCCTGGGCAGCAGACCGCCGCAAGCGAGCGCAGCCTGCCGGCTTCCACTGGCAGCACACCCGCTGACTGCGATGCGTCGAGAATCATTGGGATGCCGGCACGTGTAAGCAGTTTATCGATTTCCTCCAACGGCTGTATAAAGCCGAAGACATTGGATACGTGATTGACAATAAACAGCGTGGCGCCTTCGTCGACCGCGCGCCTAGCCGCCGCTATTGCTTCATCCTGCCGGAACAGCGGTGCATGCATCACGATTGTCCGGCAGCCCAGTGCAGACAGCGGACGCATAACAGAATTGTGCTCGTAACCGGTGACCGCGACGGTTGTATCGGGTCGCACCAGCGCATGGATAGCCGTATTCAGCGCGTGGGTCGCGTTCAGGGTAAAAACGACCCGCTCGGGTTCTGGAATGCCGAACAGCGCAGCGGCCTCCTCACGGCAGGTATAAACCAGTTCCCCTGCGCGTAGGGCGGGCCGGTGGCCGCTGCGTCCATAGCCGGCAGCCGTGCGCATGGCGCCTTGAACGGCGCGGAAGACCTCTGCAGGCTTTATCAGTGTGGTCGCCGCATTATCAAAATAAATCATCAGGTCCTCCTCATATGATGCCGCACGGTGTGAAGCGCTTTTCGCGCATTCTCTGTTGGGCGGCCATCAGGTCGCGCCGTGGGATGCTCACGGCAAAGGTGCAGGAACGTATGGCATATTGCCGGGGTGGACGAACGATCCGCCCGGTCACACCCGCGCCGGCAAGCATCCGTTTCAGCGCCAGCGCTTCGGTCTGCGACTGGCAGATCAGCAAAACTTTATCCAAAGGGATCACCCTCCTGTTTCTCCTGAATGCACGCTGCCTTTCTGAAGGACAGCGTTTCTCTTTTCATGCTATGTTGAATCCGTTCGAAAAGTGTGTTATCCTTAGGAAAGTAAACTCATCAGAAACGAGGTTCCTTATGATGCATAAACAGCTTGCGACCCATCTTCAGTTCCTGTCCGTCCTGGGGGGGCTGACCGAACATCCGTTGGTACAGCGTTACCGCTCCGCGCTGGAGGCGCTGCGTTCGGACAGTACTGCCTTTGGCTGGGAGTACGGCGCGCTCTGCGAATTGGTCTACCGCATTGGTGATGTACGTCAGGCATTGCTGGAGGCGGTCCACTGTGATGAAAACGCGTTGAATGCCCGGCTGTCCGATCCGTCTGCCTGGCTTCTGGATGCTGCAACGCATGATCTCGCCGTCCTGAACGGCCTGCTTGCCCTGTCCGGCAGCGATCTGCTGGCTGATGCCCGTGCGGCGTTTCCCGATCTGCGTGGCTGCACGGAGGGCATGCCCGATTTCCCCCCCAGCGGCTCGCTCCCTTTTTCAACCGGTGCGGCGCTTGCAGCGTATTACCGTGAAAACGGCTTCGGTTTTTTTGCCAGGGCCAATGCGTTTGCCGTCCAGAGAGGCGGTACCCTGCAGCCTGTGGCATACCCTGATCCAATCCGCCTGTCTGACCTGCCCGGCTATGAGCGGCAGAAAAAGGCGATCCTCACCAATACCCTGGCGTTTTTAGCGGGACGGAGTGCCAACAACATCCTGCTTTATGGGGATAAAGGGACCGGCAAGTCCTCGACAGTCAAGGCCATTGTCAATGAATATGCCACGCGCGGCCTGAAAATCGTCGAGCTTCCGCCCCGCATGGTAATTGAATTTCCTAAACTTTGTGAACGCATCGCGGCTGCGCCTTTCCGCTTTATTGTCTTTCTCGATGATCTTGCCTTTGACGAGGCGGATGAAAATTTTGCTGCTCTCAAAGCGTTTATTGAGGGTGGCCTTGCGGGCCGTCCGGAGAATATGATTATTTACGCGACCTCCAACCGCCGCCATTTGGTACGGGAATCCTTTTCTTCCCGGCAGGGCGACGACATTCATCTGCGAGATACCCTTGAGACTGCAACTTCGCTGTCCGACCGCTTTGGCCTGGAGATCACCTTCTCGGTTCCGGATAAGGAGGAGTATTTATATATTGTGGATGAGCTGGCCGCCGGGTACGGGGTCGCCCTGCCAGCTGGGGAGCTGCACCTGCTTGCGGAGCGGTTTGCCCTTCGCCGGAACGGGCGTTCGCCGCGCATAGCCCGTCAGTTTATCAGCCAATATCTGGCGGAAAAACACCATTCCGAAGAGTAATCGTCTGCAGAGGACGGTATCTGCGCTCCCGGCGGTTCGAAATCTGCAGTTTTTCAGAAAGAAAGATATTCCTTTCTCTCTGCTCTTGTGATATAATAATAACAGCTTGCCGTCAAAATGCCATTAGGCACAAGGGGGAATTCGTACCATGTATCACTGTCATGTTCAGTTTTATCTGGCTGGCCGTCCATGCCGGATGTTTGAACGGATTCGGGAGTTGCCGCCGCTTGCGGCATTTACTCATACATTTACAGAGAGCCTGCAGCCAGAGAGGGCGCAGATTGAGGCGGCCGACGTGATTCTGGCCAATCTGGAGGGCGCAGATGCCGGGGCCGCTGTTGCAGCGTTGGTTGGCGCCATGCGGGGGGATGCACAGCTGCTTGTGCTGGCTCTGCCTGAACAGCTTTCGCTGCTGGAACCCTGGCTTTCCTCCATTGGGGATCTCTGGATGCTGCCTATGCAGGATACAGAAATTAGATTCCGACTGCTGCGGTGGCAGCGGGGCCTCCAGCGCTGGGCGGATGCCTGGCAGGAGAGCCATTATCTGGAGGCGCTGATGAACGGGTCGCCCAACCTGGTTTGGTTCAAGGATAAAAATGGAATTCACGACAGAGTCAACGAGAGCTTTTGCCAGACCGTGAATAAAACCCGGACGCAGGTACAGGGGCGTGGACATGCTTATATCTGGGATGTAGAACAGGACGATCCGGCTTGTATTGAGTCTGAGCGCATCGTGATGGAGAAGCAGGAAACCTGCGTTTCAGAAGAGACTGTACTTACCGGCGAGGGCAGCCGCCTGCTCACGACTTATAAATCCCCTTTATATGACCTTGACGGAAGTGTTATGGGTACGGTTGGCGTCGCTGTTGACATCACCCGTGAACGTGCCTATGAACAGGAAGTGATTCAGAAGAGCCGCACGCTGGAGACCATTTTTACCACAATGGACTGCGGTATTATGAGCCATTCGATGGACGGACGGCAGATCATCGGCATCAACCGGGCAGCGCTTGAAATATTGGGTTACAAATCCCAGGCGGCGCTTGAGGAGGATGGGTTTTATATGGTTGCATCCTCGGTCCTGGAGGAGGATCGCGCCGTGCTGCTTGCCGCGATTGAAGGATTGGAAGAGGCGGGGGACAGCGTCAGCGTAGAGTACCGCGTCCGGCACAGGGATGGGAAACTGCTGCATGTCATGGGCAATATTAAATTGGTGCAGGAGGAAGGGGAGCTGTTTTACCAGCGCTTTCTGCTCGACTGCACCGAGCGGAAGAAGGAAGAGGAGCGCAATGAGCGCCGCCAGATGCAGCTAGTCCATGCGCTGGGCATTGATTACAGCTTGATCTGTTACTACGATTTGAACACGGGCAAGGGACGCGCGCTTCGGATCAGCGGCTGTAAGCTGGGGGTGTTGGATGAAGTTTTTTCGGGGGATTTGATCCTGGAAGACTGTATGGAGCGTTACATTCAAAGGTGTGTATATACTGAGGACCGGGATGCCATCCGCCGTACCGTCCAGCGGGCCAATCTGGAGCAGGAATTGACCCGAAAGAACATGCACTATTTTAATTACCGCACAGTCTGCATGGGTCAAATGAAGTATTTCCAACTTAAGGCGGTGCGCGCCGGGGGATGGGATGATGGAGATCGCGGCATTGTGATCGGCTTTCGCAGCGTGGATGCCGAAATTCGCAGCGAGATGGAAAAGAAAAATCTGTTGGAGGATGCGCTGCAGCAGGCAAACCGGGCGAATAAGGCCAAAAGTGTGTTTCTTTCCAATATGTCGCACGATATCCGCACCCCTATGAACGCCATTGTCGGCTTCACGGCGCTGGCGATGACCCATATTGACAATGCCGAGCAGGTACAGGATTATTTGAAAAAGATCATGACCTCGGGCAACCACTTGCTCAGCTTGCTCAATGATGTTTTGGACATGAGCCGGATCGAAAGCGGTCGGATGCATCTGGATGAAACGCCGTGCAGCCTGCCCGAGCTCTTGCATAGCCTGCGCAGCATCGTGCAGGCCGATATTCATGCCAAGCAGTTGGAACTTTATATGGATACGGTTGACGTTTGGGATGAGGAGATTTATTGTGACCGTCTGCGTCTCAATCAAGTGCTGCTCAATCTGCTCAGCAACGCGGTGAAGTATACCGGCGCAGGCGGCATTGTCACCGTACGTGTGACCGAGACCCCTGCGGCCCAGGAAGGCTACGCCCGGTATGAATTTCATATCAAGGATACCGGCATCGGTATGAGTCAGGAATTTATCACGCATATTTTCGAGCCGTTTGAACGGGAGCGCAATTCGACAATCAGCGGCATTCAGGGTACGGGCCTGGGTATGGCGATCACCAAAAACATTATCGATATGATGAATGGTACCATCACCGTTAAAAGTGAGCAGGGGGTGGGGACGGAATTCACGGTTACCTGTGCCTTTCGCCTGTATGCTGGTAAAAAAGAGCCTCCTGTGATCCCGCAGCTGAAGAACTGCCGGGCTTTGGTGGTGGATGACGATTTTAATACCTGTGACAGCGTCTCTTATATGCTGCAGCAGATCGGGATGCGTGCAGAATGGACGCTTTCCGGCAGGGAGGCGGTGCTGCGTACCCGTCAGGCGGCTTCGCGCGGCGATAATTATTTGGTGTATATTATTGATTGGCTGTTGCCTGACATGAACGGCGTCGAGGTTGCCCGGCGGATTCGCAAGGAGATCGGGGATGAAGCGCCGATTATTGTGCTGACTGCTTATGACTGGTCTGATATTGAGGAAGAGGCGCGGGAGGCCGGTGTTACTGCCTTCTGCAGCAAACCGTTGTTCTTTTCTGAGCTCAAGCGCTGTCTGCGGTCGGTGGTCAACAGCGAGGAGGTCGTTGAGGAACCGGAAGAGGTGGAAACGCCTGCCGCAATGCGCAGCGGCCGTATCCTTCTGGCTGAGGACAATGAGTTGAATCAGGAGATTGCAGAGGCCATCCTGAGTGAAGCTGGTTTTACTATTGAAGTTGCAGGGGATGGCAGGGCCGCTTTGGATATGGTAAGGGATTCTGCCCCTGGCTATTATCAGCTGGTTCTGATGGATATTCAAATGCCCGAAATGGACGGCTATGAGGCGGCCAGGGCCATTCGCGCGCTGGAGGATCCGGCCTTGTCGTCGCTGCCGATCATCGCTATGACGGCCAATGCCTTTGAGGAGGATAAACGGAACGCTTTGCGCAGCGGTATGAATGGGCATATCGCCAAGCCGATCGATATCCAGGCGCTGCTTGAGACGCTCGACCAGGTGCTTTCATAGTGCCTGCAAATAAGCTTTTGGAAATTACAAGCGTAGATATTGATAAGGTTATAAACGGAAAAATTGTTGCGCATAGTGCTGCTGTGAATGCGGTTGCCCCCTTTTTGGAACGCCATTTGATGAAATTGGCATAAAATGAAACCTGGTATTCCGAGAATACTGCGTTGGGAAACAAGCGCTAAGGCGCCGGGAAACAAAGGCGGCTTGGGGGGCCTGAAAAGATGCGCAAAAAAGCTTCGCAAAGGATGTTCATACTTTGCGAAGCTTTTTCACTATATTTTTCACATGTGTTTTTAAAATCAGAGGATACAAAAGGGGGAACATTCTCTCTGACATACGGTTGGCCCGCGCGGCGCTTCCGGTCACTGGTCATAGCCGATAATTTGTTCGTCAATGCGCTGAAACGCCTCATCGCTCATAGACCAGAC
>CANPPM010000004.1 GCA_947575935.1 uncultured Butyricicoccus sp.
GTCAACTCGTCAATCAGCAGGATTGGGGGGCTGCAGACCAGCGCGCGTGCCAGTTCGACCCGGCGTACCTGGCCGATCGAGAGTTCGGCAGGGTAGTTTTTCTGCACGTCGAGCATGCCGACCAGGGAGAGGGCTTTCTCGACGGCGGCATCAGACTCCCTGCGCAGCCCCCCTGATTGTGCGGCCAGATAAAGGTTATCATAAATCGTGCGCTTGCGGATCAGGCGGGTATCCTGCCAGACATAGCCGAAGGTGCGCCGCAGGCGGTAGCGGAAGGGGCCGAAGTAGCGGTTCATATTGACGTTATCCAGATAAGCCGTCCCTTTGTCCGGATTCAGGTCGCCGCCAAGCAGGCGTAGAATGGTGCTTTTGCCTGCGCCGCTGCTGCCGTTGAGAAAGACGAATTCGCCTTGCTGGATGGTAAGGTCGATATCCTGCACGGCCATCCGTTTTCTGCGTTCTACTTTAAAGTATTTGCTGACATCTTCCAATCGAAGCTCCGGCATCTGATCGACACTCCTTAATTTACCCGCAGACTGTAATTGGGTATTGTGTAGCGCGGTACGGGTATGCTATAATAATAAGTAAGTTTTTCCGGAGGGGACGGTAGATCCGGTTCCGAAAATCTCCACCTGTTATTATAACACAGATTCTTGAAATAAGGAAGCCCGCAATCTTGTTGAATGAGGGAATAATCGTGCGTCAAACCACTACAAAACCCCGCGTTTTGCACAAAAGAAGAAGGATCCTCCTTTCCGTCCTATTATTGGCGGCGCTTTGTTTGGGGATTACCGAGCTTGCAGCCTGCCGGATTGCCGATCCGGAACTGTATGAGAAGGTAACTGCGCCTGCACGGGCATGCGCACGTCAGGTTTCGGCGGCGGCCCAAACGGCGGCCCATCATACGGTGCAGCTGGCGGCCGCGGCTGGGAAGGAGATTTCAGGCGCGGCCGGCGCAGCGTATGATACGATTGCCGCGTCGGCTGCCCGCGCGGCAAAGGCAATGGCGCAAAAGGCCGCCGCGCCGCAGAAACAGGCGGCCGGGCGCGGCGCAACGGACGCGCAGTTGGCGGGGCCGTCGCCGCTGGCCGCGCCCAAAGGGATGGTAGATGAATCGGTCAGCCATTTGGAAGGGCGCGCGGATCTGGAATTCCTGACTGGTGGCGGGATAGAGGTTATATATTATAATCAAGCGGATCCGCAGTGGTCGGCGGTCACATACGGTTCGGATCCGCTTAGCGGCTATGGTTGCGGTCCAACGGCCATGAGCATGGTCGTCTCCACGCTTTTGCAGACCCCGGTTGATCCGCAGCAGATGGCGGCGGAATGCGTGGAACATGGTTACTGGGCCAGGCGTTCTGGCTCCTATCTCTCTATTGTAGAGGGTATTTCGGCCGCTTACGGACTGGAGTGTACGCCGATCCCGCCCGAACAGTTGGATACCAATAATTTGCTGCTCCACTTGTCCACGGGCGATTTGGTGGTAGCGCTTATGACCCGGGGACATTTTACAAACAGCGGCCACTTTATTGTACTGCGGGGTCTGACGCTGGAAGGAGAGATTCTGGTTGCCGACCCGGCAAGCCGTGAACGCAGCCTGACCCCTTGGGATCTTTCACTGATTCTCTCGGAGCTTTCCCCCAGCCGTCACAACGGCGCGCCGCTCTGGCTAATTTCCGCACCTGCCGGGCTGGGATGAATTATCCTTGGATAGCTTTTGAAATGGCGCCGTACCCGGCTCCTGCCGGGGCGCCCCGCCGCCGGTTTTTGAGCTGCTTTGCAGCTCTTTTCCGCTGCGCCGGAAACGGAGGCAGGCTTCCTTTTGTCTGCCGGTTTTGAGATGGTCAGGCCCGTTGTGCCGGGCAATTTGCCGCGCTTTCCCTGTGGATGTAAAAATTTTTGCATTTCCCTACTATATTTTTTTGCGGCTGCGTAGTATAATGGATTTGTATTATAGATTATTTTCTGAGTTTTTGTCAATGGAGGGGTTTTTTTGTCAACGATCATTGCGGTAACAAACCAAAAGGGCGGCGTGGGGAAAACAACGACCTCCTCCTCTCTGCTCACGGCCCTCTACCAGCGCGGCGCGCGCGTCCTTGGCATCGACCTCGACCCGCAGGGGAGCCTGGGCTTTTGCCTGGGCCTTGACATCGAAAGCTGCGCGACTGTTTATGATGTTATGCGCGGGGATAAGTCCGTCAACGAAGTTATTGTGGAGACGGAATGCGGCGATATCCTGCCCTCAAATATTCTGCTGTCCGGCGCCGAATTGGAGTTCAACCGCCCGGGACGCGAGTTTATGCTGAAAACACATCTCAATGAGCTGGATAACGAATATGATTTTATTATTATCGATACGCCGCCGGCGCTGAATGTCCTGACGGTCAATGCGTATGTCGCTGCAGACAGCCTGATTATTCCGATGGCCCCTGAAATTCTCAGCTTGCTCGGGGTTTCCCAGATTCGGGAAACAATTGATACGGTCCGGCGGCATTATAATTCCAGACTGCGCGTGCTTGGGATTCTGCTCAATAAGTTTAACCCCCGCCTAAATTTGAACCGCGAGGTATTGGAGCTTTCCGAGCAGATCGCCGAACAGCTCGATAGCAAGGTATTCGGGGCTAAAATTCGCGCCAGCGTTTCGGTTGCAGAAGCGCCCGCCCATGGGGAGAGCGTGATTTCTTATGCCCCGCATTCCAAGCCTACTGCCGATTTTGAGGCGTTGGTGGACGAGCTTTGGGGTGAGGAATTCCCCCGCAGCTCCGCTGAATAAGGCGTTATTTTGCAACTTATCCGCCCGCCGTTCCCGGGCCTGAAGGAGGATCATAAATCATGGCTTCAAAGAAGGATAAAAACAATAAAAGTACCAAAACGGCGCATGTGTTAAATTTGATCACGACACCTGCGCAGCGTCAGGCTGCCGCCCAGAAACAAGAGGAGACGGAGCCTGCGCCTGGGGCTGCAGCGTCTGCCGTTCCAGTCGCGTCCGGACGGCCTCTGACGCCGCCGGTCATTGAGGTCGCGCACAGCCAGGATGAAAAAATAGCGGATCAGATTCGTTCTGCCCTGACCGACGAACTTGCGCAGTTGGCGGAGGAGCCGGAGGCTTTTGCTGCCCCTGCTGCGGCGTCAGTTGTGCCTGCCGGGGGGACAACGTCAGAAGACCGCGCGCCTGCAGCAGAAACCGCGTCTGCGGCGGCTGCAGCGGGCGGAGAGGCCGCGCCCGAAGACTGTGTGCCTGCAGCAGAAACCGCGTCTGCGGCGGCTGCAGCGGGTGGAGAGGCCGCGCCCGAAGACCGCGCGCCTGCAGCAGAGACCGCGCCTGCGGTGGCTGCAGCGGGCGGAGAGGCCGCGCCCGAAGACCGCGCGCCTGCAGCAGAGACCGCGCCTGCGGCGGCTGCAGCGGGCGGAGAGGCCGCGCCCGAAGACCGCGCGCCTGCAGCAGAGACCGCGCCTGCGGCGGAGATTGCTGGCGCAGTGCCGGTGAAGACGGAGGATGCGCCTCCGGTTTGGATCGAGCCGGTACATACGGGATCCGTTGCAGCGGCAGGTTCGTCTGAGTCAGCACGGTTCTCGTTTCATGGCCCTGCGCCTGCGCCGCATTCGGGCAGTGATCTGATGTATGTCAATATTATGCAGACCATGGTTGAGGCGATGGCGCCACGCTATATTAAAATGTTTGGCGTTTGTAAATGTTCCCGTTGCGCGGCCGATGTGAAGGCGCTGACGCTGACCAATCTTGCGCCTAAATATGCGGTATTTCACCGGCGGGATCGGATTCCGATGCTGACTGTCTATGAGAACCGTTATGGCAGCCTAATCGCCGCCCAGCTGACAAAAGCATGCAGCATTGTGAAAATCAATCCGCATCATCGATAAATCATAGAAAGCCCGCTTGCAAGCGGGCTTTCTGCGTGCCTCAAAGCCGCCCGGCAGCGGGACGGAACGTGTTGGGAAAAGGGACGGGGCGGCGGACAATCAATGAATTGAAAGGAGACGGAAGATGGAAGATCTGCATCGATGTGAATGGGCGGGGGAGGACCCGCTTTTGACCGCGTATCATGACAACGAATGGGGAAGGCCGGTGCATGACGACGGCCGGCTTTTTGAGATGCTGATTTTGGAAGGGATGCAGGCAGGGCTGTCCTGGATTACGGTTCTGCGGAAACGGGAAGCGTTTCGCGCTGCATTTGACGGTTTTTCTCCGGAGGCCGTCGCAGGCTATGGAGAAGCAAAGATTGAAGAACTGATGGAAAATCGCGGGATTATTCGAAACCGGCGCAAAATCGTGGCGGCAATTGAGAATGCGAAATCCTTCCTGCAGATTCAACAGGAATACGGCAGTTTTGACGCCTTTCTTTGGCGGTATGTGGAAGACAGACCGGAGATCCATCATTTCACATGCATGAAGGAATTACCCGCCGTTTCTCCGCTTTCGGAACGGCTCAGCCGGGATTTGCGGAGACGCGGGTTTCGGTTTGTCGGACCGACGATTCTGTATTCCTTTATGCAGGCGGTCGGTATGGTAGACGATCATACCGTATGCTGCCCTTGCCATACGGAGAACCGCCGTCGGGAAGAGACTCCACCCCTTGGCGGCGTGTAATCTGCCGTTCGTTCCGGCTTGTGTGTGAAGGTTCTGCCTGCGCAGATGTCCGCATAGAATGGGCAGAGGGAAAGGAGTCTGGTTATGGGCTTAGGCGAACAACTGCGGCGGCAGGCGGGCGACAGTTTTTTGGCTGAGGATTTGAATCTGCTGATGCCGCGTGTTGAGATCTGGGGGGACCGGCGGGTATCTGTCGAGAACCACGAGGGAATCCTAGAATATGGGCGCGAGGTTATGCGGATTAAATGCGGTAAGATGGTGGTCAAGATCAGTGGAGAGGAGCTTGAGCTGCGCAATGCCACTCTGACCGACCTGGCGGTGACCGGACGGATTATCAGCGTCGAGCTGCTGTGACTGCGGCGGTCCTGCGGCGTGTCTCAGGGCCGGGGGAAAGCAGAAAGGAGGGGGTTGCATGCTGAAGCGGCTGCTGCGAAGCGCGGGGGGAGAGGTGCGCGTCCGGGTAACCGGTACGCCGCTGGAGCGTTTTCTGAACCTGTGCCTGCGTGAAGAAGTCCGGCTTCGGGCGTTGGAGCGGCAGGATTGGGACCGGATGGAGTGTACGCTTACGCTCCATGACTTTCGAAGGCTGCGCCCCAAAATGGGACGGACCGGCTGCCGTGTTCATATCCTGCGGCGGGAGGGGCTGCCCTTTCTTCTGCGCTTGATGCGAAAGCGTATCGTGTTCAGCACAGGTTTTTTGGCGCTTGCTGGGGTACTGTGGGCACTGCAGAGCCATTTATGGATTTTGGAGCTGAAAACGCCGCCGGGGGTCTCGTCTGCTGAGTTGTCAAGGGCGCTTGCTGAGGAGGGCGTTTCGGTGGGCATGCGGCTGGATGACTTCGACGACCGTGCGGTCCAGCGGCGGCTGATGCTGAAAATGGACAGCATTTCGTATGTGACGTTCAACCGGATTGGAAATCATATGATTGTGGAGGCGCATGCCAAGCAGGAGCACGAGCCGCCGCGCGATGACAGCGGTATCACTTCGGTTGTCGCGCGCAGGGCGGGGCAGATCGTGCGCGTCACCCCGACCGGCGGCTGGCCGGTCGTCAAGGCAGGGGATATTGTTGCGACGGGTGAAAAGCTGATTGATGCGCTGATGCCGCCTTCCCGCGATATAGAGGGGCTGACGCCTAGATTGACTTGGTCGGGCGGTGAAGTGATCGCGCGGACCTGGTATCAAAACGTCATTTTGCGGCCTATGACTGTCCTGCATAAGCAATATACCGGGAAAACGACAACGCAGTACGCGCTGATTTGGGGAAAACACCGGATAAATTTGTATTTAGGGAGTGGAATTTGTGGGGCCGGTTGTGATAAAATAATAGAGGTAAACTACCTGTCGGTTACCGATGGCCTGACGCTGCCGGTCGCGCTGGTGCGACAGACCTACCGTTGGTACGAACCGGCGCCGTTTGTGCAAGAGGAGGAAGCGCTGCGGCAGGAAGTGGAGGCCCGCGCGCTCGAAGCGTTGGCGGGGGAGGTGCGCGGCGAAATTACTTCGCATACAGCGGCTGCTCGAATCACCGAAGCGGGCGCGCTGGAGGTTCGTTTTTCTGCCGAGGCCTTAGAGGATATCGGGGAGGTCGTCGAGGATGGGCAGACGCTTCCGCCGCCTGAGGGGGAGGCCGCGGGACAGGAGTAGCTGCGGGCATCCGGCGGGGCCGTATGTCCCGGACCCTGCTTCCGCCGCCCCCATACAAGAATGCGGATCTAAAATCCCGGAAAGGGAAGGAATGTTTTATGATGGAGAAGATCATGCTGATGGAACAGGCAAACCTGATGATCAGCGTATTTGGTGCATTCGATGAAAATATAAAGCTGCTCGAGCGGGAGCTGTCCGTTTCTATCGTCAGCCGTGAGCAGGAGCTGAAAATTTCGGGTGAGGATGCGGACGCCGTTTCGCTTGCAGAGCGTACCTTGGCAGCTCTGCTTGAGATGGCGCGGCGCGGCGAACCCATTGGGATACAGACCGTGCAGTATGTATTGGGCTTGGTGCGTGAAGGTCGTGAAAGCGAGGTGCATACCCTGGCGCGTGACGTTCTGTGCATCACCGCCAAGGGGAAGCCGGTCAAGGCGAAGACGCTGGGACAGAAAAAGTATATGGAAGCGATTGCCCACCATACCGTGACCATCGGCGTGGGGCCGGCAGGTACGGGCAAGACCTATCTGGCCGTCGCGGCGGCGGTTGCAGCCTTTCGGGAAAAGCGGGTCTCCCGTATCATCCTGACCCGCCCGGCGGTCGAGGCGGGGGAGAAGCTGGGCTTTTTGCCGGGCGACCTGCAGAGCAAGGTCGACCCTTATCTGCGCCCGCTGTATGACGGCTTATTTGATATGTTGGGCGCGGAAAGTTTTCAAAAGCATATGGAAAAGGGTTCAATTGAGGTTGCTCCGCTCGCATATATGCGCGGGCGTACGCTGGACGACAGCTTTATCATCCTGGATGAGGCGCAGAATACCACACCTGAGCAAATGAAGATGTTTTTGACCCGCATTGGTTTTGGTTCGCAGGCGGTAATTACCGGGGATGTGACCCAGATCGACCTGCCCGGCGGCAAGACGAGCGGGCTGAAGGAGGCGGTACGCGTGCTGGCAAATATCGAGGGCATCGCGCAGTGTTTTCTGAGTGAAAAAGATGTGGTGCGCCATGAGCTGGTGCAGCGTATTGTAAAGGCCTATGCCGACTATGAACGCAGGCGGCAGCCTGCTGCAGAACGGGACAAGCCCGGGCGCCGTTTTGTGCGCCGCAGGATGGAGGGGCGTCGATGAATGCGTGGATACGAGTAACGGCAGAGGCGGCTGTACCAGAAGAAGGCGAGGTCTGCGCGCTGATCACCCGCTGTGCCGAGGCGGTACTGGCGCGGGAGGATCTTGATTTTCCTGTATTTATTGATGTGACCCTTGTTGGGGATGAGGAGATCCGCCGTCTGAACACGGAATACCGGGGGAAGGACGCCGTGACGGATGTACTGTCTTTTCCGATGTATGATTTCTGCAATGGCAGGCCGCAGGAGCCACTGGAGAAGGATCCGGAAAGCGGGCGGGTGATGCTGGGCGATATGATCCTGAACTATGACCGTGCGGTACAGCAGGCGGAAGCGTATGGGCATTCTCCCGCACGAGAGTGCGGGTACTTATCGGTGCACTCGGTGCTGCATCTATTGGGGTATGACCACGAGCGGGACGAGCCCGACCGGCGGCTTATGCGGCGCAGGGAGGAGGCCGCGCTTACGGCGCTTGGCTTGACGCGCACATGAACCGGGAAATTCGTAAGCTGCGGCAGAGCTTTGCCTGTGCCTTCCGCGGCGTACTGTCCTGCCTGCGTACAGAGCGTAATTTTCGCATCCATATTACAGCGGCTGTTTATGTGAGCGTGCTGGCGCTGTCCGGCAGGCTGGAGGTGGTGCGGTGCGCCGTGCTGTGCCTCTGTTTTGCGGGCATGATGTCGGCAGAACTGCTCAATACTGCAATTGAGCGGCTGTGCGACCGTCAGGTCGTCGGATATGACAAGTTGGTTCGAGAGGCGAAGGACATTGCAGCGGCAGCTGTCGTCGTGTGCGCCGGATTCTGCGTGGCGGTGGGCGCGTTGTTTTTTCTGCGGGAGGGCGCGTTTTGGACGGCACTGGCTTTTTTTGAGCAGCGGCCGTGGGCAGCAGGCCTGCTGTTCGCTTCGGTTCCGGCGGCGCTGCTGTTTGTCTTCCGGTTTCACTGAGGGCGGCCGGGCCCTGAAGTCGTGCGTTAAGATCTGATGATGAGGAATGAAGTTATGCAAATTACAAAAAGTGCTATGATATCGGTCGTCGGTAGGCCGAATGTAGGCAAATCAACGCTGACCAACTGTCTTGTCGGTACAAAGGTCGCGATCGTTTCGGCAAAACCGCAGACCACGCGGACCCGCATCACAGGTGTGCTTAACCGGGACGGCTGTCAATATGTGTTCTTGGACACTCCCGGCCTGCACAAGCCGCGCTCCCGGCTGGGCGATTATATGGTAAAAGTGATTACGGATACGGTCAGCGAGGTGGATGCGGCGGTGCTGGTCGTTGAGCCCATCGCACATATTGGGCCGGCGGAAGAAAGCTTGATCCAGCAGATCCGGGCGGCGGACATGCCGTCGGTTCTGGTCATTAACAAGATCGATACGGTTGCCAAGGAAGAGCTGCTTGCCGTGATTGCCTGCTATGCGCAGGCGCATACGTTCAGCGCCATCGTACCGGTCTCTGCACGGACTGGGGAGGGGACGGACGAGCTGCTTGCCGAGCTTGAAACATTTGCGCTGGAGGGACCGCAGCTTTTTCCCGAGGACATGGTTTCCGACCAGCCCGAAAAACAGCTGATTGCCGAGATCATCCGGGAAAAAATGTTGATTCTGCTGCAGCGTGAGGTCCCGCATGGCATCGCCGTCGGCATCGAGCAAATGGAGGAGCGCGAGGATGGGCTGGTTTCCATTCATGCGATCATTTACTGCGAAAAAAACAGTCACAAAGGGATTATTATCGGGAAACATGGCGATATGCTTAAACGGATCGGCCAGATGGCTCGCCAGGATATCGAGCGCTTGCTGGATACCAAGGTTTACCTTGATCTGTGGATCAAAGTAAAGGAGGACTGGCGCAACAACCAATTCCAGATGCGTAATTTTGGGTATGAGAATGAATAGGCGCGTGGCCCCAAAGTCTGGAACCGGCAAAGGCGGAGCTGAGCGGCGGAGAAAGCCGGTCTGACGCAGGGAGCCGGGCGGCCCTTGCCTTTTGCCGTGTAAATTTTCCCTTGCATGATGCGTCTTGCGGGAGGAAAAATAACAGCAGACCGGCGCTGAGGGCTGGTCCAGGGATCGGAGGTATTGCAATGGATTTCTGGCAGATTTTCGGGGAAACAGGCGAACCGATGGCGTATATGCTCTACCGGCTGGGACGAAGGGATACGGATGCAGCAGATCAAGATAAAGTGCCTCGTCATACGCGAGGTGGATTTCAGTGAGCACGACCGGTACATAACCGCGCTCACGGAGCATGGACGCAAACTGGAAATCCTGTGCCGGAATGCCCGACGCAAGGGCAGCCGCACGGCAAACGCCGCACGGCTGTTTTGCTGGAGTGAAATGAACCTATACGAGCGGCGGGGGCGGTATTCGCTGGATGACGCCGCGCTGATCAGTTCGTTTTGGGGAATCACGCAGGATATTGAGGCATATGCGCTTGCCTGTTATTTTGCCGAGCTGTCCGCTGTGATGAGTGATACGGGGGAGGAGACGCCCGCCCTGACGCGTCTGTTTCTCGGGGCGCTGTATCTGCTCAGCGGACACAAGCGCCCGCCCGCGGTGATCAAGCCCGCTTTTGAGCTGCGGCTGATGGCGGAATCGGGTTTTTTGCCCCAGCTGTCGCCTTGTGCGGTCTGCGGCGCGGCGCTTGCACCGGCGGATGTGTGGTTTTCCGTGCGGGCGGGCACAGCGGCCTGCGGCGGCTGCGCCAAACGGTTGGGCGCGGATTACAGGCAGCTGCTGCCAGGCACGCTCGCCGCAATGCAGCATATTTTGTCAAGCGATTTGAAACGGGTGTATGCCTTTGCCCTGGGCGGTGAATCGCTGCGCCTGCTGGGGGAAATTTGTGAGGATTATACGATTTATTATACGGATAAACTGTTTGAGAGCTTGCGTTTTTATCATTCCCTGACCGGGTTCTGACGGCCCGTTTTGTCCAAAAGGTGCGGCGCAAAGCCGGCGGGGACTGCAGAAAGTACATTTCGGGAAATGCCGTGACGGTTTTTGGGGCCGGCGGCTTCCCCTCTGTTCATCAGAAGAAGCAATGGAGAACAAACGATGAATCAATTAGGTGAAAAATCACTTTTGACGCTCGAATATCCGGCTATTTTGGAGCGTCTTGCCGCGAATGCGGCGTCTAACCGGGCAAAAGAAACCGCGCTGGCGCTGCGCCCGACCAGTGATTGGGAGGATGCGGCGCTTGCCATGCAGCAGACGACAGACGCCAAAAATTTAATGCTGCGCAGCGGTTCCCCCGCGCTTGGCGGTATCCGTGAGGTGCTGGCCTCCTTGTCGCGCGCGGATCGGGGCGGCGTCTTGAATTTCCGCGAGCTGTTGGATGTTGCGTCGGTATTGCAGGCGGCGCGCCTGACCCAGGGCTATGTTGCCGAGGAGGAGGAGAAGACCACCCTGACGCCTATTTTCCAACGGCTTTCGGGCAACCGTGTGTTGGAGGAGCGCATTACCTCTTCCATCCTGAGTGAAGAGGAAATGGCGGATGGCGCATCCCCCGAGCTGCTGCATATCCGGCGCGAGAAACGCCGGATTTCCGGCAAAGTTCGTGAAACGTTGGGACGGCTGGTCTCGGGGGAGCGGTCGAAGTTTCTGCAGGAGGCGCTGATTACCCAGCGGGGCGGCCGGTTTGTAGTGCCGGTCAAAGCCGAGCATCGGGGCGAAATTTCGGGGCTGGTGCACGATGTTTCCTCTTCCGGCGCCACGGTCTTTATTGAGCCTGCGCAGGTGGTTGAGATCAATAATCAGATCAAGGTATTGGAGGGACGGGAGAGCGCAGAGATTGAGCGTATCCTATCCGAGATATCGGCTGATGTTGCCGCCTGCCGCCTGTCGATCGAAACCGATTATGAGGCGCTCTGCACACTGGACTTTATTTTTGCAAAAGCCAAACTTTCCTTTGACCTGAATGCAGATGCGCCGCGCCTGGTGGAGAAGGGCTGCCGTACCAGCCTGCTCCGGGCGAGGCACCCGCTGCTCAATCGCAAGACGGCCGTGCCGGTCGACATTGCCATTGGCGGGGAATATGATACGCTGGTCATCACCGGGCCAAATACGGGCGGAAAGACCGTATCGCTGAAAACCCTGGGGCTGCTGAGCCTGATGGCGGCCTCTGGCCTCCATATTTCGGCAAGCGAGTTATCCGAGGTTTGTATTTTTGAAAATGTTTATGCCGATATCGGTGATGAACAGTCCATTGAGCAGAGTCTGTCAACCTTTTCTTCGCATATGAAAACGATAGTGTCTATCATGGACTGCTGTGCGCCGGGGGATTTGGTGCTGTTTGACGAGTTGGGTGCAGGCACGGATCCGGTGGAGGGGGCGGCGCTGGCCGTGTCGATCATCGGTTATGCGCGGCAGATGGGCGCGCGTGTTGCGGCGACGACCCATTATTCTGAGCTGAAGACCTTTGCACTGACGACGGACGGCGTTGAAAATGCCTCTTGTGAATTTGATGTGAAGACCCTGCGCCCGACCTTCCGGCTGCTGACAGGCATTCCGGGGAAGTCGAATGCGTTCGCAATTGCCGCGCGCCTTGGCTTGCAGCCGGTGGTGCTTGACCGTGCCCGCGAGCAGCTGTCTTCAGAAAGCACCCGATTTGAAGATGTTATCGCGGAGTTGGAGCGTGAGCGCCGTGATCTTGAGCGCTATAAGGCAGAGGCTGAGCGCCTGCGCGCGGCTGCCCAAAGCGAGCGGGACAAGGCGGATTCTCTGCGGGACAAAACGGCGGACGAGGCGGACCGGATCATTGAGGCGGCGCGTACCAGGGCCGACTTGATCCTGAAAGATGCCCGTATGACGGCGGAAACGGTTTTTGGCGAATTGGATGAGATGAAGCGGCTTGCAAATGCGGACGCCAATGATAAAAATTTGGCAGCTGCCCGTGCGGCGCTGCGCGGTGTGATTACCCAGACGGAAAACGAGCTGCGTAAAAGCAAGGAAAAACGTACCTTGGACCCCGGGGAGGTCCGACCGGTCTGCCCGGGCGACGAGGTGCAGCTGATCAATGTATCAAATATCACGGCGACCGTACTGTCCGCCCCTGACCGGGATGGCAATGTGCAGGTGCAGGCGGGCATCATGAAAATGACGGTCAAAGAAAACGAGATTCGTCCGGTCCGAAAGCCGGAAAAGCCCAAGCCCAAGACCTTTCGGGCGGGCGCGGGCGGTGTGCGCGAGCTGCGCCTGGCGACTACGCCCAGCGAAATCGATGTACGCGGCTTGTGTGCCGAAGAGGCTATTTTAGAGGTGGACCAGTTTATTTCCGGTGCGATCCTGAGCGGCCATCCCTCGGTCCGCATTATCCATGGCAAGGGGACGGGCACGCTTCGCGCGGCCATTCAAAACCATTTAAAGCGCAATAAGCGTTGTAAGACCGTCCGGAGCGGCGTCTTCGGCGAGGGGGAAATGGGTGTGACCGTTGTGGAATTCCGGTGAACAGGATATTCCCCGGGACGGCGCGTTGGGCGGCGGTATTTGCCGGATGGCGCGCCGCCTCCGTCCGCGCTTCCTTTTACAAAAAAAGCGGCTGAAACAGCCGCTTTTTCGTCGCAATGCCGCTTGCAAACCGATTGAAAATGCACTATCCTAGAGTGGGTCCGGCCATTGGCAGAATGTTTGGCGGGACAGGATTTTTGCCGCGCTGCAACAGAGGGCGGATCATTTTCAAACAGGCGCTGCATGCGCTTTGGAGTTTGCGGAGGGAACAGCTGCTATGAAGGACTTAACGAAAGGGAACCCGGCCAGGCTGATTTTGGCTTTCGCCATCCCGGTGATGATCGGGAATTTATTTCAGTTATTTTATAACCTTGCGGATACCAGGATTGTCGGCAGCTTTTTGGGGGACGCCGCTTTGACGGCCGTTGGCGCGACCAATTCGCTGAATTCGCTGATTGTCGGCTTTTTGACGGGGCTTGCCAACGGGTTTGGCCTGATTACCGCCCGCCACTATGGGGCGGAGGATAGCGGGATGGTGCGCAAGTCGGTTGCCGCCGTCATTCTGTTGGGCGGCGGTATGGCGGTTCTCCTGACGCTGCTGTCGGCCGGCCTGCTGATGCCGCTGCTGCGTATGCTGAATACCCCGGCAGAATTGATTGCCCAGTCGGCCGCCTATTTCCGTGTCATCCTGTATGGGCTGACCGCATCCATGCTTTATAATGGCTGTGCATCCGTGCTTCGCGCAGTCGGCGATACGGTTACGCCGCTTGTATTTCTGATCCTGTCTACAGTGCTAAATGTGGGGTTGGATTTGTTGTTTGTTTGTATCCTGCAGTCAGGCGTGGTTGGGGCAGCGGTTGCAACGGTATTGGCACAGGTGGTATCCGGCCTGTTGTGTATGCTGTATATTTACCGGAGGTATCCCATGCTGCTGCCTGCGCGTGCGGATTTCCGTCTCTCTCTTTGGATGGCCGGGCAGATGCTGAGCGCGGGGCTGTCGATGGGGTTCATGATGTCGCTGGTCAATTTTGGTTCGGTGATTCTGCAAGGGGTTATTAATACCTTTGGCCAGGCGACTATTTTGGCGCATACAGCGGCCCGCCGCCTGACCGAGTTGTTTATGCTGCCGTTTTCGGTTTTTGGTACGACGATGGCGACCTTCTGCAGCCAAAATTGGGGCGCAAAAAAACCTGCGCGTATCCGCAGCGGTATCTGGCAGTCGCTCATGATTAGTTGGATTTGGTGTGCGCTGGTGATACTGGTGATTTATACCGCAGCGCCTGCCCTGATCCGGCTGATCACCGGGACCTCTACGCCGGAGGTCATCGGGACGGCGTCCCTGTACCTTCGCATTGATGGGCTGCTTTATTTCGTGACAGCGGGGATTTGTGTCCTGCGAAATGCCCTGCAGGGCATCGGCGATATGGTGACGCCGATTTTTTCCAGTCTGCTCGAATTGTTTGGCAAGCTGGCGGTGGTGATTTTCCTGACGCCCCATCTGGCGTATATGGGTGTGATCCTCGCCGAGCCAATCGTTTGGGTCATCATGGTCATCCCGCTGATTGTGGTCAGTATCAGGCGCCTGCGGGCGGTTCCTGCTGCGCCGCAGATGGTGGAATCCTCTGTTCGCTGACTTTGCAGCAGAAAAACAGCGCGAAGCAATTGGAGGCGTTCTCCAGGCTTCGCGCTTTGTTTGTGCAGTTACAGGAGCGGATTTCCGTCCAGGACGGCCCCGGTCAGCTGTTCGCCCTGATAGGAAAGCTTGAGAGAGAAAAAGGGACGCTCCTCAGCCAACAGGCGTAAAAAAATCTTGTCGCCCTCCCAAATGGGAAGCGCGGGGACGTCTGATTTGCGGACCCATTCCAGCTCGCCTTCGCTGCATTCGGTCAGTTCGCCTGTCCAGCCGGTGGCGGTGAACAGGTGCATATATTCGGTCTCATATTCACTCGAAACAAAGGTCACAAGCCCGCGGTAGCGGTATTCTGTCAGTGTCAGGCCTGTTTCTTCCCTGGCCTCGCGCAGGATACATTCTTCCGGGCTTTCTTTGTCCTCAAATTTTCCGCCGACGCCGATCCATTTGTCATGGTTGATGTCATTTTTCTTTTTGATCCGATGCAGCATCAGATAGGCGTCTCCACGGTCAATGTAGCATAATGTAACGTTTTTCATCGTTTCACCTCATGGCTGGCTTCTGCCGGCAAGGTTTATCCTGCCGGTGTGCATCCGTTTTTTTCGGAAGCTGGCTCCCCTGGCAGATGCATAAAGGGGACGCGGGCCGGCCCGCGGCTCATTGTGCAGGCGCTGCCGCAGATCCTTCGGGTTCAAGCAGCCAGCCCAATTCGAGCGGCAACGCGGCCAAATGGATTTGGGGCTTCACCTTTTCACCGTGGAAATCGCTGCCGCCGGTTCGGCGGAGCTGATATTTGACGGTCAGCTGACGGTAGAACGACCGTTCCGCAGGGGTGTAGGTTGGATAATCGCATTCTATCGCGTCCAGACCCCAGCCGCGCAGGCGGCGTACCATGGCGTCAAGCGCCTCCTCGGGCAGCTGCAGCTGGCAGGGATGGGCCAGGGAGACCCAACCGCCCGCAGCCTTGATCACTTCAATGCAGGTACGCGCGTCCGCCTTAAAGCGGCCGACCCGCTGCCGGAATTCTTCGCTGTCCAAATAGCGGTCAAAGGCCTCTCGATTGCTGGAAACATAGCCGCGGCGCACGAGCGCCCGCGCAAAATGCGGGCGGGCAATGACCTCCCCGCCTGCCAGTTCCTCGACTTCTTCCAGGGAAAGGCTGATCCCCTTTTCTTGAAGAAACGATAGAATACGGTATTTCCGGTCGTCCCGGCCTGCGCGCAGCTTTTCGCACAGGGACGACAATGCAGGGGCGTCCGGGCGGAAACCGTAGCCTAGGATATGAAAATTCGGGTACTCTTTTGCACTCAATTCAACGCCGCGTATGACCCGCAGGCCAAGCCGCGCCCCGGCGGCTGCGGCCGCATCGACCCCGGCGATGGTATCGTGGTCGGTGACGGCCAGCACATCAAGGCCGCGTGTTTTTGCCAGGGCGGCCAGTTCGGAGGGGGTGTATTGCCCGTCCGAAGCTGTGGTGTGCGTGTGCAGATCTGCAAAGGTGATCATAGGGTTTCCCTCCCAAAGGTTCTTGCCGTATCCCGCATTTGCTGGGGGCGGCTGTATGGAGCGGCCCGCCGGTCAGATCAGATACGGATTTCTTCCCGCATAATTTCCTGATTCATCTGTTCCAGAAGGGCGACACACTCGGGCACATAGCGGCCAACCGCGGTTTCTTCAGACATTTGGACGCCGTAAACGCCTGATTTCATGATTTCATACAGCGCCTCGATTTCACCAATGGTCGGGATCGGTTTTGTCTCCATATTCTTCAGTACCTGTGTCGCCAAAAAAACTTTGACGTCAAAATAGAGCGCCTTATCAATAATATATTTTTGGAAGCGCGGGATCTTTTCAATTCCGATATCGGTGGAAAGATCCCCGCGGTCGATCAGGATATAGGGGACCAGCGGGAGGATCTCGTTGAGATGCTCCACCGCGTCGATGGTTTCGATCTTGGAGATCAGCGCCGTGTCCGCTCCAATCAGGCTGCGGGCCTCCTCAATGTTTTCCGGTGTCCGGACAAAGGACACCCCCACATAATCCAGCCTGTATTGGTTGGCAAGGGCGATCAGCTGGCGGTCCTTTTCAAACAGGAAGGGGATATTTTTGTGGATGCCGCGCACATGCACCCCCTTGTTATTGATCAGTACGCCGTCCGATTTGGACAGAAACACAATTTTTTCAGGATCGGCTGAGACCACTTCAAACTCAAATACGCTGTCGTTTGCCCATGCCGTCATGCCCGGCTGCAGGTGTTGGTAGAAGCCGGGATAATTGAACTGGCCGGATGCAAGGGAAAAGGTCTTGCCCTTTTCCAGCGGAATGCCGGTTTCAATGCGCGCCGTCCGCACTTTATTGCCCGGCAGATCCATCAGGATGCTTGCACTGGGGATTTGGCTGCGGATGTTCCGGATGCTTGCCTCTACATCGGCAATAGTACCGTGCGCGCCGTTGATCCGGTAAATATTTTTCTCACTGTGTACCTGCTGCAGCGGCACTTCGTTCGCCAGGGCGGGGCCGGTAGTCAGGATATATTTCTTCATGTGGATTCTCCTCCTATTTTATACCGTTGTGTGGGTTCCGTCAACTCCATAAAAATGCTTTCATCCTTTTTCTGTTGATAGCGGAGCCAATAGCCTGCGATCAGGGAAGAGAGCATGGTCGTTAGGATCAGCACTGTGAAAAACTCAACGCTGATGATTTGATAGGAATAGGCGACCGTCGCCAGCACAATGCCCGGGCCGCCGCGCGCATTCATGGTGACTGCAAAGTTTACAATAACCTGCTTTTTCAGGTTGGTAAACAGCAGCATCAGTACGGTCCCAACAGCTTCCAGGCTGAAAGCAACAAAAAAGAAAAGGGCGAACCGTGTCGGTGAAAAATTATGGAGCAGGTTGAGCTGGATGCCAACCAAGGCAAAATAAATGGGGACAAACAAAGAAAAGGAGAAGTTTGCAACGGCTTCCATTCGTCCGGTGGCTTCGGCATCGTTCTGTGAGACCGCTTTGACAATATATCCGGTCAGAAATGCCGAATACATAATGTTGATCCCGATGCGGTGCAGTATCGCTGAAAGCAGCAGCAGAGCGATGAAGCTGACCGTATAAAAATCGGTCGTCTTGATCCGCCCGCGGTAACCGTGGCGCAGGCGGTCGCTGACAACCTTAGCGGCTGCGAACATCCCCAGCGTAAAGACGATTACCAACAGCATATCCGGCAGGTGGATCTGACCGGTGGTTGCCATACGCGTTGCGACATTGAGCAGGATCCAAAGGCAGAGATCCTGGAACGTGGAAACCGTGAGTACGGTATTGGTAAAGGTCGTATTCATCACGCCCATATCAAAAAAGATCTTGGAAATCACCGGGATGGAAGTGATGGCTACGCCGATCATAAACACCAGCAGGAAAGAGAGCGAATTGCCTTTTTCACCGAGGAAGGCGTCTTGGAACAGCCCGGCAAAGGGGATGGATGCCAGCATGGGCAGTATGGTCGCACCGGTAAAAACGCAGCCAATAATTTTTAGATTTTTGTGATCCACGTCGATACAGGTGTTGAAGCCCGACGAAAACATCAGGAACAGCAGGCCCAGCTGGTAAAATAGGTTCAGGACCTTCCCTTCCTCGGCATAGGCCAGGAAAACTGATTCCATCAGTCCCGGACAGAAGTGGTACAAAAAAGTGCCTCCAAACAACATGCCGCCAAGGATCTCCCCGACCACTTTGGGCGCTTTCACAGCTTCCATCAGCTTGCCGCAGACATATGCCCCGGCCAGCAGCAGGGCGAGCGCGAGAAGCGTTGTGAAAATCTCATGCTCCGATAATGTTTGCAGTGTCATATCACCGCCTCCTTCTGGCAATATCATAGCAGGGATTTCAGGGGTCTACAAGCGGCTGCGCGGCCTTTTGGTTACGCTCTAAGAAAATAGGAATCCCGGCGGCACGCCCTGGGGCGCGCTACCGGGATTGTATGATCTTATAGATGCGGGAGATGCTTAGGCCATATTTCCGTGCCAGGTCGGAAACCTCGTAATCCCCGCTGTAAAAGTCATCCTTAATTTGCAGGTTGCGCTCCTCGCGGTCGGTAAATTCGGTGTTGGCCGGAAAATAGACGGTCGCCCCTGCCAGCTGATCGACGATTTGACCGAACACCGCGTCGCCGACCAGGTCGCGCAGCCGTTTCAGCGCGGCTTTGGAAGTCATGGCGCACCCCCTGTCATGGGAGGAAGATCTGTCCGCAGTGCAGGATGGCGTCCAGGATCTCCTGCCGTAGCATGATTTCATCGGGCATATAGCCGTCGTGAATATACTTACGGATGATCGTGCCGCTGATTTCCACACGGTCGGTTTGATAATGGGCGCAGTGCTTGTCCGTTACGATTTGCCCGCATCGTTTGCAGTAGTAGGGTTCGCGGGTAAGCAGAAGGCGGATGCCCATGTCAGGTTCCAGCTCCCGGGCGAGCGCATGCGCGTCATACGGGCCGTAGTAGCCGCCCACCCCGGCGTGGTCGCGCCCGATGATAAAATGGGTGCAGCCCAGGTTGCGGCGGATGATTGCATGGAATACGGCTTCCCGTGGCCCGGCATACCGCATTTGGGTTTTGAGCCCTGCAATGTAAACGCGGTCCTTTGGGTAAAAATCCGAGACCATCCGGTTGTAGGCCGCCATGACAGCTTCTTGGGTGAAGTCTCCAGCTTTTTTCCAACCGATAATGGGGTTGATAAACAAACCGTCGCAGATTTCAAGCCCGATACGCTGGATATGCTCATGCGCTCTGTGGATGGGGTTGCGGGTCTGGAAACCGACGACTGTTTTCCAGCCTCGTTGGGCAAAGGCCGCCTTGGTCTCTGCTGGTTTCAAGGCGCCTTGGAGCAGGGCCATGTCGGTCAGTTGCACGCGGCCGCCGATACGGCAGGGCGAGCGCCCACGCTCCTTGCGTACGCCGGGATGTGTGTTTTCTGAGGTGCGGAAGATCGCCGCAAGATCGGGTTCGTGCAGATAGAACCGGCTCTCTGCCTCGAGCTCGGCCACAGGTGCGCCTGCAAATTCCAGTATGACGCGGTCGCCGGGCAGGATTTCGTCAAACTGCGCCTGCGGTACGTCCAGTGTAACTGGCAGTGGAAAAACAGCGCCGTTTGCAAGGCGGTACCGGCTGACTACGCTGTCAAAATCGGCTTCCCCCATAAAGCCGGTCAGCGGGGCCAGTACGCCGGTTTCAAGATTAATGATGTCCTGCAGGGTCTCTTCGTTAATGGAAACGATCATTCTGCCGCCCTCCGATACGATTCGCCGTAGCGCGCGGCAATGTAGTCCAGCACCGCCCGGAAAGTTTCCTCTTCCGTCAGCCGGTCGACTTCCAGCACTAGGTCGGGATGCTGCGGCGGGTCAAATGCCGCGTCGATGCCGACGATCTGCGTTTTTCCAAGGTTGGCGGCATACATACCTTTCACATCGTCTTCTATGCTGGCCTGCAGATTTTTTTTGAGATAAATCTCATTGTAGCCAGCGATTTTGCGGCGGGCGAGTGCGCGCAGGTGCTCCAGAGGTGAAATATTGCAGACGATACCCGCGATGTTGTTTTTGTCCAGCAGGTATGCGCCCAGAATAATACGCTTGATATTGGCTTCACGTTCGGCGTCCGAGTAACCGAGATCGCGGTCAAATAGGTCGCGGACTTCATCGCCGTCCAGCAGATAGTTTTGGATGCCGAGCGCCTGGAAATGTGCCTGCAGACGGCGGCCGATAGTGGTTTTTCCGGCGCCTGAGATACCGATGAGCCAAATTAACATAGGGATCCCTCCTTAATGATACAGCGGCTGCTCAAGCAGCGCCGGATCCAGCGTAAGCATTTTGAGCATGTGAAGCGGCTGCCCGTTTTTGCTGATGAATTGCGGATCGTACAGCAGCGACTTGGCGATATTGCGCCAGTTTTCCCGTATCCCTTTCATATCCTGGGCAAAGGCCTCGTTCCTGGCCCATTCTGCTTCTGCCTCGGTGACCTCCTGCCCCTCCCGGGTGACATGCGCCTTGGGGAGGATGTTCGCCCTCCATGCGGTGCTGATATAGTTTTCTAACCGGTCAAAATGGTCAATCCACCGGTCAGCCTGCGCTTCGTCCACCGGCCGGCCGTCGTAGTAGTGAAAATCATAACCATAGGCCGTATAGGCGTCCCGCATAAAATATTCGATGAATGCTCGTTCTGCGTCATTGGCGTATTCGTCGTAGCTGCGGTAGACAGACGCGGGGTCAAAACCGCGCACATTGCCTGCCATGGACTCTGGATCCCGCTCCCCACAGAAGGAACAGTAAGTCATGCTGTCGGTATAGGGCAGATCCAGGAAAGCTGTCAGCGCCGTAAAGGTCGCCTTGGGGTTTAATTTGCCGTCTTCAAAACGTACAAGTACGCTGTCTGTGTACAGCGGGTCTTCCGGGGCCACCCAATAGCTGCGGTTGAGGATGCGGCCGCTTAGGGCGTCGTCAACTGCGGCGGCTTCCTCCAGTTCTCCTCGCTGGTATGCCAGCGCCCGGTTATGCAGAAAGCGGACGGCGGCGCCATAGCCAGTGGTGGAGCGGCGCATCGGGACAAAGGTCTTGATATATTTAAAATTTTGGAAGATAGGGGAGCGCTGAATGGCTTCATATTGTTTGGAGTGCATGACCGCCTGCCCGGTACGGTTCAGATACAGCTTGTACTTCAGGTTGCCGAAATGGGGCTGCAGGAACAGGGCGGGGGCGATTCGGGCGGCAGGATCCATCCCGGCCGTCAGGGCGGGATCTGCGAGATAGCAGCCGACAAGGATATCCCTATCGGTCCGGTCCTTCATCAGGCACAGCTCCCGGGTGATGTAGGCCTTGTCTTTGTCCAGCAGGCGTTCGGCGTCTCTGCTGTTTTTAACCAGATCAAGGATCTGCCGCCATTCCGCAATCTTATTTTCCATTTTTTCCATCATGACAGAGGGGGTAGCCAGCAGATTGGGATGGCCGTCAAATATCTCGTTAAAAAAGTCGCCGCCATTATGGGAAGAAAGCTGGGCATGCCAGATCAGCCGTTTAATTTCCCGCACGCCGATCGGTTGTACTGGGAAATGGCTGTAGTCCAGGCCGAATCGTGCTTTAAAGTCGATGGGATACTGTGAGATCTCATCCGCGATCAAGAAAACCGGTTTTTCCTCCTTTAATATGGCGCGCAGGTCCAGCACCTGCAGATATGCGCAGAAGGTGGCCCAATCGGTATAATGGAGGTAAAGATGGTTTTCCCGGCCGACCCATTCGCTTTTGCGGATATTGTCATGTAAATACTCGAGCTCGTATTGGGAATAGACGTCCGCTGCCAAAATCGGACGTTCAAGCTCCCGGAAAAAATTGCGGCTGATCACCGGATTTCGAAAGTTTATATAATCGTCAAATCTCTCTTCTGCAGTGTGAAAAGGAAGATAGCCGTGGTCGTCAAAGGGATAGAAACGGATGGGGAGCGCCTCAAAGGGGAGAAAATCCTTTCGGAACAGATACGGGTACTTTTTAAGCGCTTTGCAATTTTTGGAATAAACGGCTTTTTGCGCCGCGGCATTGGGATGATAGAATGCTTCGGTCATGATATCCAGACATTCCTGCGGATATTGACCTTGCCGGTAAAGACGGTATAGGCAGGTATAGGACAGTTTGTAGTCCTCGCCAAACTGCAGGACACTGATTGCGGCCTCCAGCATTTCTTCCGGTTTCAGGGCCTCGCTGCGAAGGGCAAGCGCATAGGCGCGGCAGGCCTCTTCCGGCGCGCCCAGCGCTGCGGCTTGGCGCGCGATTTCGATAGCGTTCATAAAGCGGCTTCCTTTCTGTATGGAATCAAAAAATGGAGGGCAGGCCGAAGCCCGCCCCCCATTGAATCGTAATAGAGTTTTCCAAAACAGAAGATTACTGGAGCAGCTGGAGAACGCCCTGCGGAACCTGGTTTGCCTGTGCCAGCATCGCCTGTGCGGACTGGATGAGGATATTGTTCTTGGTGTAGGACATCATCTCTTCCGCTACGTCGGTATCGCGGATGGTGGACTCTGCATCCTGGATGTTCTCGGTCATGACGGCCAGGTTGTTGATGGTGTGATCCAGACGGTTCTGGGTTGCGCCCAGCGTACCGCGGATATCGGAAACCTGGTTGATCGCCGCCTTGATGGCGTCAATCGCGGCTGCCGCGCTGTCCGGGTCGGCAATCGAGATCTTGTCAATGCCCAGAGCGGAGCAGTGGATATCGCCGATGGAGACCTTCAGCTGGTTAAAGTCATCAGCGGTATCGCCGATCTGAAGGGTCAGGGCCTTGCTGCCGGAAGAGGTATCTACCATGCCCATCTTGATCAGGCCAGCCCAGTCGGTCGCCTTGGCATCCTTTGCCTGGGGGGCTGTGCCGCCGCCGCCAACCGAATACGTGCCCTTGCCGTCAGCGCCGGCCAGGTTGTTGACAGAGTAGTCAACGCCGCCCTCGCGCTCTGTGAAGGTGACGACGCCGTTCTTTACAGTCGTGCCGACCTTGAAATTCTTGTTGTCCTTTGCGGCCTCAGACAGGCGGGAAACAGCGGTTTTCAGATCAACGCTGCCTGCGGTCTGATCGGTCAGGTCAATGACATTGTCTGCGTCCTTGTATTTGCTGTTGGCGCCGACAGCGGCCACATAGGTGGTATCGCCGATTTTCAGGGTCATACCATCTACAAACTGGTCGGCGGTAAAGGTAACCTTTGCCTGGCCATACAGGCGACCAACCTTGGCTACCGGGGACTGCTCGACGGTGACGGTGACCTCATGACCGTTATTCTGGATAATGCCGCCGCCAAATGCGCCGGTGGTTCCGTCAACAGTCGTGGGCGACGTGGTGGGGGCCTCTGCCATGGTGAAGATTACCTTGCTGCCCTGGACCGTAGCCTTGACGTCTACGCCGTCCAGCTGCTTATCGGCAGAGCTGGTCTGTGCATTCCACTTTGCAGCAATCGCCTCGGCCAGATCCTTGCCCTCCAGGGTTGCGCCTGGCTTAAGAGTATCCAGCTCCAGCGTCTTGCCGAAAATCTTAAACGTTGCGTCGGTGGCGGAAGCGGTGCTCGTATTGGTGATGCTGGCATTGGAGAAATCGACCGAGTAAACGCCAGCCTGCGGGGTCTTCGCCAGCTGGCCGTCGGTCAGTACCTGGGTGTCAGCCGTGATCAGTTCCTTTTCGCTGGCAACCTTCATTGCGCTGGACATCGAACCGTCAAGCAGCTTAATGCCGTTGAAGTTGGAGCTGTCTGCAATGCGGTTGATTTCGTCGCGGAGCTGGTTGACTTCCTTCTGCAGCTGGAAACGGTCGGTATCGTTGTCATAGGTGCCGTTGGCCGACTGGGTCGCCAGCTCGACCATACGGTTGAGCATATCATGCACTTCGGTCAGCGCGCCTTCAGCGGTCTGCACCAGGGAGATGCCGTCCTTGGCATTCTTCTGTGCGGTTTCGAGACCGGTGATCTGTGCACGCATCTTCTCGGAAATCGCCAGACCGGCAGCGTCGTCGCCGGCGCGGTTAATTTTGTAACCGGAAGACAGCTTCTCCAGGTTCTTCTTCATCGCGGACAGGTTGTTCGTGTAGTTCCGATAAGCACCCATCGCCATAATATTATGTTGAATTCTCATTACTTTGCCTCCTTAGCAAATTAAGCCTCTGCTATTCCCTGCATTGGCTCCGTTTTGTGTTGCGCCGATTTCTCCTTTCAGTTGGCCAGA
>CANPPM010000005.1 GCA_947575935.1 uncultured Butyricicoccus sp.
CCGTTCCAAGCGGCGGTAACGCCAGCGCTGCCTACCGCGCCGGTGGTAACCTTATCTTGGAACTCCTTCATTACTGTCTCAAGCGCAGACGGAGCGGTAACCTTGCCCGGGCCAGTGACCTTGCCGGTCCATCTGCCGTCCAAAACGGTCAGGGTTACGCCGTCATCGATATACAGTTCCTTGCCTTCTGGGACGGTCAGGCTCTGGACGGTCATGGATTTTTTAAGCCGGATAATCTTTTCCGTGCTGGCGGCCATCTTGTTGGCCAGATCGGTTCCGTCTGTGGGGGAAACGTCTGTGCACTTGATCCACTTGGCGTACAGGTCTACATCGCCGTAAATACGGTCGTTAAAGCTGAATGGATCGCCGTGGCGGTAGTTGTAGTAGCGGCTGTCGTAATAATGGTCTTTATAGTAAAAGCCGTTATAATAATATCCATTGTAGTACCGGTTCAGGCGGTCACGCGCTTCACTGGTGGTGAGGTTTTTATAATTGCCGTTCACAACAATGAAGTAGCGGTTGTCGTCCTTGTCGTAGTACAGGTTCGCGGTGCTGTTATAGTAAGCATCCCACTTGCTGTTCCAGGACCAGTCGCGATCCTTGTACCAATAGTAGTCACGATCCCAGTCATAGCGGTCATAATAATAACCATAATACTTTTTCAGACGGTCACGCGCTGCGCTGTTGCTCAGATGATTGTGCACGCTGCGGGAAATGGTGAAAAACCCTTCTTCGTCGTTATAATACAGATCCGCTTTGTCGTTGTAGTATGCGCCATAGGGGCGGATGCTGCTGTCCCACGTCCAGTCGACGTGTTTATACCAGTAATCCCAGTCGCTGCGGTCCCAATCATAATAGCGGTCCCAGTCGTAATAATAGTAGTCGTAGTCGTAACCGTAGTAATAGCGCTCGTAATACCAGCCGTCAAAGATGCGGTTGCTGGTCTTGGGCGTACCGGGGTCGGATACATGGCCGCCGCCGTATACGCGCCGGGTCGCAAACAGCCCGCTGCTGCCGTCGTTATAATAGAAATTTACATCAAAGCGGTCCGAGGAAGTCCTGCGGCGGCGAACAGCGCTGCCGGAATTCTTTTTTGTCGTGCTGGGCTCGGTGCTGACCGAGCGGCTGACAACGGTATTCGGGGTCGTTACGCGGTTGTTGGCCCCATAGATATCTGCACGGCGCAGCTTACCGGAGCCAGTGACCGTGACGTCGTTGGCATTCGAGGTCAGGTTCTCGACCTGTGCGCCCGAACGGACATTGACGCCGGCGCCCATTGCGCCGTCGTTCAGCTGTACGTTATTGACCGTACCCGAAATATTAATGTTGGTATTCGATGCGTTGCTGATAATGGAACCGGTGCGCGCGCTGCCGCCGACGTTGACCGTCGTGCTGCCTGCGCTTGCGCCCAGTTGTACGACGCCTGCACTGGTGGCGCCGTCCAGGGAAATGGTGCTGCCATAGCCGTTTACCTGCAGATCGCCGTCAAGCGTTGCGTGGTCGGCAGTCAGGCGTACGCGCCCGCCGGTTACCGTAACGGTGCCGCGGATGTTCGTATGGTCCAGGTTCACGCTGGAGCCGCTGCTGCGCGCCGTGATATCCACGCTGCTGGGGGTACCGCGCAGGGTAACGGTACCGCTGGTGTTGATGATCGTCAGCCCGTTTGCATTGTAGGTGCCGGGACTGGTGATATAGGTATCGACCGCACGGTCCACCATGGCGACGAATGCCGCACGGCTGGTGGCGTCCATCGGCTGGAATACGCCGCCGTCGTTGCCAACCGCGATGCCGCGGGAAGCAAGCGCGTCTACGTAGCTCTGCGCCCAGGGCTTAACATAGCCGGTCTGGGACGTCGGATAATTGGCCGAGCTGCTGCTCAGGTCGAGCGCCTTGGAGAAGATTACGGCAATCTCTGCGCCTGTGACGTTGTCATAGGGGCGCATCTGTCCGTGATCGTCGCCGGTCATGATGCCGGCTGCGGCGCATTTGAGCATCGCGTCGGTATACCAGCCGCCGTTGAGGTCGGGATAGGTGTTTTCTGCCCGCTGCTCGAGACCGAGCATTTCTGACAAAATAGTAGCCATTTCGCCGCGGGTGATAGAGCCGTTGGGGTTAAACGCGTTGTCGGTGCCTACGATGACGCCCGAATTGCTCCAGCGGTCAATGGCGGATTCCCCCCAGTGCCCCGCGGAGTCGGAGAAGCGCGCAGCGCTCGCCCCCGGTGCAGCTGTTGACAGCATCATGGCCGCTGCCAACGCACTGCAAACAAGTTGTTTCTTTTTCATGGTACTCCCTCCTTGTCACATGTTTTTCCAATGAAAAAGGGATTGTGGGGCAGTCGTGCCCGATATAGTCTCTATTATATGCGATAATTTCCTGAAATGCAAGGGCCTTTATGAAAAGTTAATAATTCCCCCGCAAATTGTAACAAACCTGAAACATATTTTGCCGGATAAAACGACGGAAAAAGCGCGTTTTTTGCCGGGAATAGGGGCTTTCCGAAGGTCCCTGTTGGGGACGGGCAGGGCGGGACGGCCGCTTCCTGAAAGGGAGGCGGCCGTTTTTTGCCCCCCTGCCGCCTCTGCCGGGGTGTACTGAAACGGCGCGGTGCGGCATATCCTAGAACCTGTACTCGCGGGCGCGGAAAGCGGCCGGAAACAGATTGAATGCAGGAGAGGGAGCTGATTGCTTATGTGTGGAATTGCCGGTTGGATCGATTACGACGGCTGTGCCCGTGAAAGTCCGGCAACGGCGGCAAAGATGGCGCGCGCGCTCGTTCCGCGCGGCCCGGACGCGGGTGGGGAGTGGGCCGACGGCGACGCGTACCTGGTGCACCGCAGGCTGATTGTCGTCGACCCGGCGGGCGGCGCGCAGCCTATGATATCCCCAGATGGTAATATTATATTAATATATAACGGAGAGTTGTATAACACAGAGGAGCTGCGCGCGCCGTTGACGGCAAAGGGGCATCGGTTCCAGGGGCACTCTGACACGGAGGTGCTGCTGCATGCTTATCAGGAGTGGGGAACCGGCGCATTTGAGCGGTTAAATGGGATTTATGCCTTTGCCTTGTGGGAGCGGGACGCGCGCCGACTGACGTTGTGCCGCGACCGCCTGGGGGTGAAACCCTTATTTTACAGCCGAACGCGGGATGGAATGGTGTTCGGCTCCGAACTGAAGGCGCTGCTGTGCCATCCGCTGGTGCGGCCGGTATTGGGGGAGGATGGGCTGCGTACCATTCTGCTGCTGGGGCCTGCGCGGCCGCCCGGCTGCGGGGTCTTTGAAAATGTGGATGAGCTGCTGCCCGGCCATTTTGCCGTGCTGACCCCTGCGGGTTTTTCCGCCCAGGCGTATTGGACGTTGTCTGCCTGTGAGCATACGGACGATGAGGCGGCAACCATCCGGCGCACGCATGACCTGATTGCAGATGCGGCGGCGCGGCAGCTGGTATCGGATGTACCGCTGTGTACATTCCTCTCCGGCGGCTTGGATTCTTCTATTTTATCCATGCTCGCTGCGAAGGAATACAAAAAACAAAACCGGGTGTTGGACACATGGTCGGTCGACTATCAAGACAATGCACAGTATTTTACGAAAAGTATTTTTCAACCAAATAGTGACAATGAGTATATTTATCAAATGCGGGATTTTCTGGGCACGAACCATCATGAGGTGGTATTGGACAATGGCGCGCTGTGCGCGGCGCTGCTGCCGGCCACCGATGCACGAGATTTGCCTGGAATGGCCGACGTCGATTCGTCGCTGCTGTTGTTCTGCCGTGAGGTCAAACGGGAATTTACCGTAGCGCAGTCCGGGGAATGTGCGGATGAGCTCTTCGGCGGGTATCCGTGGTATCACCGGGAGGAGATCTTGTTTGAGGATACCTTTCCATGGTCCCGGTCGGTTGATTTGCGGCTTGGGCTGTTTGCGCCGGGTACGGTGACGCACGGCGCGGAGTTTGTGCGGCAGCATTATCTGGACACCTGCCGCGCAGCCGATAAACTGCCCGGCGACAGCCGCAGGGATGCCCGCATGCGGGAGATGTTTCTGCTGAACCTGCGTTGGTTTATGGCCTGCCTGCTTGACCGTAAGGATCGAATGAGTATGTATTCAGGCCTGGAGGTCCGCGTACCCTTCTGTGACCATCGGATCGTGGAATACGCCTATAACATGCCTTGGGAGCTGAAGGCGCTGCATGGGAGGGAAAAGGGGATTGTGCGGGCTGCATTTGCCGGCGAGCTGCCGGCTGAGATAGTAGACCGTAAAAAGTCGCCGTATCCCAAGACGTTTCATCCGCTTTATACCCAGCTGACGGCTTCCTACGTCCGCCAGATTTTCCGGGATGAACATTCGGTTGCGTCCAGCCTGTTCGATCATGCGGCGATAGAGGCGCTGATGGAGCAGCCGGAAAGCCTGACCGAGCCGTGGTATGGGCAGCTAATGCGTACCCCGCAAATTTTTGCATATATTATTCAGCTGGACCGCTGGTTTAAAAAGTATGGGGTCGAGCTGAAATGACAGGACGGCGCCTGGGGGGCCGGTTCACATGTTTCCATATGCTGTTGGGCGGCAAAGCTCCGGCGGGCCGCGGAATGGGAGACGGCGGAGCCGGTTCGGCAGGCCATAGGCGACAGAAGGAGGGGATTTTTTGGCAAAACCCGATATGACAGGTATGGGAAAACTGATTATTCAGACCACGACGGCGCGGGATACGCTGCCAGTCAGCGGCGCGGTGGTCACTGTCAGCCAGTCCGGGCAGGAAAACGGGATTCCGCCGGAGCTGCTGTACAGCGCCGTGACCGACCGCTCAGGGCGCACGCCGGTGTTTGATCTGGCGGCGCCGCCGCGGTCGGCTTCGATGCAGCCGGGCGGCCCAGCGCCATACGCCCGCTATGCCGTGCAGGTGGAGCATCCGAATTTCCAACCGGTCAGCATTGTGGATGTGACGGTTTTTGACGGGATTGTATCGACGCTGCCGGTGTTTCTGGTGCCGCGTACGGAGAGCGCACAGATGCAGGAGACGGTAGAGGTCATTCCACCGCCGCCGATTTCATAGCATTTTAAAGGAAAGGAGGGAGGGCCAATGCCTCTGCCTTATATTCCGGAAACAATCACGGTGCACCTGGGGCCGCCGGGATCGGACGCACAAAATGTTACGCTGTCCTTTCCGGACTACATTAAAAATGTGGCCTCGTCGGAAATTTATCCAACTTGGCCGGAGAACGCTATCCGTGCGAATGTTTACGCGCAGATCTCATTTGCGCTCAATCGGATATATACCGAGTGGTACCGTTCGCAGGGATATGATTACGACATCACCAATTCGACCGCGTATGATCAGTATTTTGTGCAGGGCCGCGATATTTTTGACAATATTTCTGAGATTGTAGATGAAATATTCAACAATTATTTGGTTCGGCAGGGATCGGTGGAGCCGCTTTTTGCGCAGTATTGCAGCGGGACGACGGTGACCTGTGAGGGGCTGTCGCAATGGGGGACGGTCAGCCTGGCCGAGCAGGGCATGTCCCCGTATGAGATTCTGACCTATTACTATGGGGATGATATCGATATCGTGCGGGATACGCCGGTGGCGCCGAACCTGGGTTCCTACCCGGGTACGCCGCTGCGGCTGGGTATGACAGGCGAAGCGGTGCGCATGCTTCAGCTGCGGCTCAACCGGATTTCGACCAACTATCCGGCGATCCCAAAGATCGCCCGGGTCAACGGTTATTTTGATCAGAATACGGAAAATGCGGTGCGCACCTTTCAGCAGGTATTTGGGCTGGCGGTGGATGGGATTGTAGGAAAGGCGACCTGGTACCGTGTGGCGTATCTGTATGCGGCGATCAAACGTTTAAGCGAGCTTTCAAGCGAGGGGCTGAGTCTTGCGGATGTGACGGCAGTTTATCCGGAGGCGCTGGAGGAAGGGCTGCAGGGCGAGGCTGTGCGCATGCTGCAGTATTTCCTCGCGGTAATTGGGAATTTTTATGAAGAGGTGCCGATCATTGCCATTGACGGTATTTTTGGTGCGGAAACAAAGAATGCGGTTGTAGCAGTCCAGAAGCTGTTTGGGCTTCCGGTGACCGGGGCGGTTGATGAGGCGACCTGGGATCAGATCACGTCGACTTATCTGTCCCTGCTGAACGCGCTGCCGCCCGAGTGGGAGAATGCCGTTATCCTGTTTCCGGGCCGTTTCCTGGTGGAAGGCATGTCGGGCGATGATGTCCGTCAGCTGCAGGAGATGCTTTCCGTCCTGTCAACGGTTTATCCGGAGATTCCAAAGATTACGCCGGACGGGATATACGGGCCGCAGACCTTTCAGGCCGTGGTTGCGGCGCAGAACCTGTTTGGCCTCCGGCCGACCGGGGCGGTCGGTACGCCGACCTGGGCTGAGATTGCGAGCCAATACATGACAGTGGTAAATGGAAGCAGAGTCGCGGACGGACAATATCCGGGCGAGGCGCTGACGGTTGGAGGACAGGGGGGAGGAACGACATGATCTGCCCAGATTATACGCCGTCGCTGCCGGCCACACAGATCCAGATGTGGCTGCGCACGCTGGCAAAGAAAGAGGGCGTACAGCCGCTTCCGGCGGTTGACGGAATTTATTCGGAGAATACGGCGGAGGCGGTCCGCCGGTTCCAGGCGGCGCATGGCCTCCCGGTCACAGGGGTTGTTGATTTTGCGTCATGGACGGCGATCCGGGATGCTGCCATGCCGGTCTGTGCCTGTACAGGGCGGCCGGGGCCGCTGTATGTAAACTGCCCGGAGACCAGCCTGAACGCCAAAGGCGGGTATTTGTATATTGTGCAGGCGATGCTGAATACGCTTTCCCCGCATTTTGGGAATTTGCCGGTGGTCGCGTATACGGGGGAATACGATACCAGCACGCGGGATCTGGTCGGCTGTATCCAAAAGGCGTCCGGGCTGCCGGACAACGGCGTCTTGGACCGTCTTACGTGGAATGCGATGGCTTCCTTATATAATGCCAATCAAGACCGTACGCCCCTTAGCTGGCTCCTTTCCTCCTGACGGCCTGTGCAGCGGCGATTTGGGCTCTCGCTTCCGGTTCTGAATTATGATACGGCCGGAAAGGGGAGCAGGCGCCTTGGAAGGGCCGCCGGCGCGCAGATGCCGGCGGCCCTTCCAAAGCTGTTTTTGGCGGTTGCATTCGTGTGGGACGCTTGCAGCTTTGCTGTGAATATGATACAATAGGCTGCACAGACTATGGTCTGCAGTGGGAAAAGGGCGTTCGAATCGGAAGCAGGGGCGCGGTTCCGGAGCGGGGGCCGCAACGGGGGAGAAATTCTCGAAAACTACACATGGACGCCAAAGAAAATTCACAGTTGTGTTTTATGATATAGCTACAAGCTCAGAGAAAGGATGAAGTAAAACATGGATGAGAACAATCGTTATAATAAACAGTTTTCCGACGAGACTGGGGATGCCCTGGAACAGGCGGCCCGCCAGCAGGCGGTCCTTCAGGAGGAGCAGGCGCAGCTGCGGGAGCAGCCTGTTTGGGAAACGCAGGCGTCTCCGGTAAATGGGCAGTGGGAGGCGCAGCCGCAGGCTGTCCAAAGTGGCGGCCAGCCTTCTTGGACGCCGCCGCAGCCGCCGGTTTATGCGCAGCCGCCGCAGGATGCCGGACAGGAGACGCGAACCCCCTATCAGGTACCGGTGCGGGACAGCCGCGAGATGCATAGCCAGGCGGCGCAGGCCGGCCCTGCCCCCTATCAGGCGGCGGGGGGGCAGTGGCCGCAGCCGCCCAAAAAGAAAGGGCGGGCTGGAAGGCGCCTTGCAGTGGCAGCCGGCGGCGTTGCGGCGGCCGCCATTCTGTTCTTCGGGGGCGCGGCAGTTGGTTCCATGCTGGGCGATTTTGACACCGGCGAGAGGACGGACAGCGGCGCTGCCACCCAGTTTCCAACGGTGCAGTCGGCAATTACGATTGCGGAAGCGCCCGAGGGCCTGGAGAGCGTACCCGGCGATATCATCTACGAGCGGGTGAATCCTTCGGTGGTTTCGATCACCGCGACCAGCCTTACTTCAAACGGCGGCGCGCTGGGTTCGGGCATTGTGATGAGTGAGGACGGTTATATTGTCACCAACCATCATGTGACCGAGGAGATGGATAAATTTATCGTGATGCTCTCCGATGGCTCCGAGCTGAACGCCAGCTTGGTGGCGGGGGACGCCGATACCGACGTGGCCGTATTGAAGGCGGAAACCGGCGGCCGGAAGCTGACGGTTCCCGAGTTTGGCGACTCGGATGCGCTGAAGCCCGGAGAAGCCGCCTATGCAATCGGCACGCCTACCGCTTACCGGCTGACAAATACCATTACGACCGGCAGTATTTCGGCCATTAACCGGAATATTACCATCAATGATAAGGTTATGACGCTGATCCAGACCGATGCCGCCATTAACTCGGGCAATTCGGGCGGCGCGCTGGTCAATAAATATGGACAGGTCGTAGGAATTACAAATGCAAAGCTTTCCTCTAACTTTTTTTCCTCCAATGCAAGTTATGAAGGGCTGGGCTTTGCTATCCCGATGAATACGGCAAAGGGGATTGTCGATGAGCTGATGACCAATGGCTACGTCGCAGGGCGGCCCAGCATCGGTATTTCGGGTTACGAGATCAGCGAGGCTGTCGCGCAGTATAACGATGTGCCGCAGGGCGTGCTGATCCAGTCGGTTGATTCGCGGGCCAAGGCCTACGGGCAGGGGCTAGAGGTGCGGGATATTATTACCGGCATCAATGGTACGACCATTACGACCATGGACGAGATCAATAAGGTCAAAAATCAGTTCCAGGCGGGCGATACCGTGACGCTGACCATTTACCGCATGTCCGTCGGCAAGACGCTGGATATGAAGGTCGAGCTGACCGACGCGCATGATCTGGAGGGCGCGGATCCGGCTAAGGTCCGGGTCGACCAGGCGGACAATAGCGAGAACCAGCGCGGCAGCGGTGGGAATGGCTATGACAACTTCCCCTTCAGCAATTTCTTTGGTTGGTAAGCGCCTGCTTGCTGTGGGAAGCGCGCCCGGCTGGCAGGACCGAAGCGCGGGGGAAAGGCCCCGGCCTCCGGGCTGTGCGGGCCGGTCGGCCTGCAAAAGACTGTGCGCGCGGGATGCGTGTGCAGGGCGTAAATCAGTCGGTTTTGGGACCGGATGCGGCAGACAGGCCGCGTCCGGTCTTGATTTGTGTCCGGAGGAAGGAGGGCGCGCGATGCGGTAAAATACCAAAAAATTTTTCAAAATTTGCGAAAATGTTGAGAAAAAAGGTTGCCTATTTTGGGGGAAGTAGATATAATCTATTATGTAACAGTTTGTTCACAATGGGCAGGCTGTATCCTTACGGCCAGTACGGGCCGTGCGCCGGGGACGATGGCAGCCTTCCGGCGGACTGTCCGTATCCAGCACGGTGGACGTTTTTCACGCGTTCATAAGAGGAAGAAATAAAATGAGAGGTGAAACTTCAATGGTGTACACGTTCCGTGGCGGCATTCATCCCGGTCCGCACAGCGACCCCGGGTACAAAGCCGCAACAAACACCAAGCCGATTGAGCTTCTGCCGGTTCCCGATCAGGTGATCCTCCCGGTTTCGATGCATATCGGCGCCCCCGCGTCACCCATTGTCAAGGTGGGTGACATCGTGGACCTGGGACAGCCTGTCGCTGAGGCCGGCGGTTTCGTCAGCGCCCCGGTTCATGCGACCGTTTCGGGCAAGGTCGTGGCTGTCGAGCCCCGGCTGCATCCCAACGGCAGCAAGGTGCTGTCCGTCGTCATCGAAAATGATGGGGAGGACCGCCTGCATGAGTCTGTCCATCCCTATGATTTTGAGGCTATGAGCAATGAAGAGCGCATTGAGCTGATTCGTTCGGCCGGTATGGTCGGCCATGGCGGCGCGACCTTCCCCACCCATGTCAAAATTCAGTCGGGCATTGGCAAGGTCGATACCATCATCGTCAATGCAGCCGAGTGTGAGCCTTATATCACAAGCGACCATCGCCTGCTGCTTGAACGGCCTGAGGAGGTCGTCGGCGGCCTGAAAATGCTGGTCAAGATCCTGGGGGTACAGACTGCGATTATCGGTATTGAGGAAAACAAATCCGATGTTTTCCCCAAGATTGAGCAGCTGATTGCGGGCGACCCGGTGCTGAAGCTCTACCCGCTGAAGTGTAAATACCCGCAGGGCGCGGAGAAGCAGCTGATCAATGCCTGTACAGGGCGCGAGGTGCCCTCCGGCAAGCTGCCGGCGGATGCGGGCTGTGCGGTATTCAATGTGGATACGGTCGGTGCGATTTATCGCCGGTTTACAACTGGTATGCCGGTTGTGCGCCGTGTGGTCACCGTTTCTGGCTCGGCCATTGTAGAGCCGAAGAACCTGGAATGCCGGATTGGCACGCCGCTGGAGAAGCTGGTTGACGCCTGCGGCGGCTTTAAAGAACCGCCCAACAAGCTCTTGATGGGCGGACCGATGATGGGGAATGCGCAGTTCTCGCTGGATGCTCCCGTTTTCAAAGGTACAAATGCGTTCCTTGCGTTCTGCGGGGAGGAGGATAAGCGGGTGGAAGATCCGCAGTGTATTCGCTGCGGCCGCTGCATCAACGCCTGCCCCATGCACCTGCTGCCGATGTACATGAATGTATATGGCAAGATGGAGGACTTCGACAAGTCGGTGGAGACCGGTATGCTCGATTGTATCGAGTGCGGTTCGTGTGCCTACGTGTGCCCGGCCCGGATTCCGCTGGTGCAGCAGTTCCGGCTGACCAAGGGCAAGATCATGGCAAAGCGTGCGGCTGACCGTGCCGCCGCCGAAGCCAAGGCCAAGGCCGAAGCCGAAAAGAAGTAAGGGAGGTACAAAAACGATGTATGATTTAAGTAAAGTAGTCGTCACCTCCTCTCCCCACATCAAATCGGATGAGGATACCAGGAGCGTGATGTTCGACGTGATCATCGCGCTGCTCCCGGCGCTTGCGGTGGCGTTTTATACCTTTGGCGCGCGTGCGCTGGCGATTACCTGCCTGACGGTTGCAGCGTGCGTGATCAGCGAATGGGCGTACTGTCGGGTTATGGGCAAAAAGGCAACCATTGGCGATTGCTCGGCGGTTGTCACCGGGCTGCTGCTCGCCTATAATGTGCCTGTGAATGCCCCGGCGTGGATGCCCGTGATTGGCGGCGTATTTGCAATCGTCGTGGTCAAGATGCTCTTTGGCGGCATCGGCAAAAACTTTATTAACCCGGCGTTGGGCGGTCGCGCCTTCATGATGGCGTGCTGGACTGCGCTTATGACCAGCTTTGTCGCCCCGCATACCAACCTTAGCGTGATTGGCTCGACTGCCGACGCGGTTACATCGGCAACGCCGCTGGCGGCGCTGAAGAACGGGCAGCTGCCGGATGCGTCCATCCTGGATCTGCTGCTTGGCCAGACCGGCGGCGTCATCGGTGAAACCTGCGCCCTAGCGTTGATTGCCGGCGGCGTATATCTGCTGGTGCGCAAGGTCATTACGATCAATATTCCTGCGGCGTACATTCTGACCGTTGCCGTGCTGACCTTCCTGTTTCCGATGGGCGGGCAGGACCGCCTGCAGTGGATGCTTAGCCAGGTGCTGTCCGGCGGCCTGATGCTCGGCGCCATTTTTATGGCGACCGATTATGCGACTAGCCCGGTTACCCCGAAGGGTCAGATCGTTTTCGGGGTCGGCTGCGGCCTGCTGACCGTATTCATCCGCTATTTTGGCGGTTATCCGGAGGGTGTTTCGTACTCGATTCTCATTATGAACTCGTTGGTTTGGGCGATTGATGCGCATACGCATCCGCGTAAGTTTGGTTATCCCGCAAAGGCGGCGAAAAAGGAGGTGCAGGGCTGATGGCTGAGAAAAAGGGCAGTGAAATGGTGCGGCTTTGCGTTGTGTTGTTCCTTATTACATTGGTTTCCGCGACGCTGCTGGGTTTTGTTAATTCAGTGACCGCTCCGCAGATTGCGCTGAATAAAGAAAAAACCCGTGCCGAAGCGATGGCGCTTCTGATTCCTGACAGCGAGTTTGAGCTGATTGAGGAGCAGGTCGTGTCCGACACCGGCGCGCCCACCCTGCAGAACATTTATAAAGCGGTGCAGGGCGGGGAGACCGTTGGCTATTGTATGGAGGCGCTTCCGGGCGGCTTTGGCGGCGAGCTGACTGTGGTAGTTGGCATACTGAAGGATGGGACTATTGCAGGCGCGCAGGTCACCAGTATGGCCGAGACCCCGGGCCTCGGCGCAAAGAGTCAGTCTGACTGGATTGACCAGTATGCCGGTATGGCCGCAGACGGCTCGCTGGCGGTGACCAAGGACGGCGGCGCCGTCGTTCCGATTACTGGTGCGACGATCACCAGCCGCGCGGTCACGCTGGGGGTCAATACCGCAGCTTCCTACGCGGCGACATTAGAATAAGGGGGTCGTAACCATGGATTTTATGAAGGATCTGAAAAACGGTGTGCTGCTTGACAATCCTGTTTTCATGCAGACCATCGGTCTTTGTCCGACGCTGGCGACGACGACCTCGCTGTCGAACGCAATTGGTATGGGCGTCGCAGCGACGGTCATCCTGATCGCGTCTAACATTGTTATTTCGGCACTGCGCAAATTTATTCCGGATAAAGTGCGTATCGCAGCGTTTATCACGGTCATTGCGGCATTTGTAACCATTGTCGATCTCTCCCTGCAAGCGTTCATCCCATCGCTCGCAGCGTCGCTCGGCCTGTTCCTGCCCCTGATCGTGGTTAACTGCATCATTTTGGGCCGTGCAGAGGCATATGCTTCCAAGAACAAGGTGCTGCCTTCTGCGGTGGACGGCGTGTGCATGGGCCTTGGATTTACCTTCGCGCTGGTGCTCATGGGCTTCCTGCGGGAGCTGCTGGGCGCGGGGACGATCGCGGCAGGCATCATCGGCGCTAAGGGGATCCAGATTCCTGGGCTGAGCGCGTATCCTGCGACTGTGATGATCCTGCCTGCGGGCGGATTCCTTGCAATGGGCTTTATCTTTGCGGCGCTCCAATATATCATGAGCAAAAGGGAGGGCAAGTAAATGAGTTTCGTATTCCCGGAAGCGATGGGCTTCGGTGAGATTTTCTCGCTGGCTGTCGCGGCAATTTTGGTCAATAACTATATTCTTGTCCAGTTCCTGGGCTGCTGTTCGTTCTTCGGCGTATCCAAAAAAACCGAAACGGCGGTTGGCATGGGTATGGCGGTTATCTTCGTCATGGCGCTGGCTTCGGCAGTGTCATGGGCGGTCTGGTATTTTATCCTGAAGCCGTTGGAGCTGGAGTACATGCAGACGATTGCCTTTATTTTGGTAATCGCAACGCTGGTACAGTTTGTCGAAATGTTCATGAAGAAGTCAATGCCTGCGCTGTATCAGGCTCTCGGCATTTTCCTTCCCCTGATCACGACCAACTGCGCGGTGCTTGGCGCGGCAATCACCAACATTGATAATGGCTATTCGTTCATTGGCTCGGTTGTGTATGGTGTTGCAGCCGGTATCGGCTATACTTTGGCGATCGTTATTTTCGCATCCATCCGTGAGCGTCTGGATGCCACGGCAAAATGCCCCAAGTGTTTTGAGGGCTTCCCGATCCAGCTGATTGCGGCGGCGCTGCTGGCGATGTCTTTTATGGGCTTCTCTGGCCTGCACCTGCCCCTGTGATGTATAGAACTATCCGGAAGGAGTGAAAACTAACTATGCAGAATATTATTTTTGCGGCGGCGTCGCTGAGCATCATGGGCTTTTTGTTTGCCTTGCTGCTTGGCTTTGCTTCCAAAATTTTTGCGGTCGAGGTAGACGAGCGCGTACCGCTTGTGCGTGAGTGCCTGCCAGGCGCGAACTGCGGCGGCTGCGGCTATCCGGGCTGTGACGGCTTGGCCGCGGCGATTGTCGCGGGTACGGCGCCGGTCAACGGCTGCCCGGTTGGCGGCGCGGCTGCGGCGGAGAAGATCGGTAAGGTGATGGGCGTCGAAGCGGCCTCTGGCGATAAGATGGTCGCGCACGTGCACTGCAGCGGCGGCTGCAACGCCAAGGACAAGACGCGGTACGAGGGACTGCAGGACTGCAATGCGGCGATGCGTGTCGCAGGCGGACCGAAAGAATGTGCCTTTGGCTGTATGGGCCTGGGTTCCTGTGTCAATGCCTGCCCGTTCGACGCGCTGAGCCTGGTGAACGGCGTCGCTGCCGTCAATGCAGAAAAGTGCGTTGCATGCGGGAAGTGCGTTGCCACTTGCCCGAAGAAACTGATTGATCTGGTCCCGGCAAAGAGCGTGGTCCATGTCAACTGCATGAATCGAGATAAGGGGCCGGCTGCGATGAAGGTCTGCGAGGTTGCGTGCATCGGCTGCAAGATGTGTGAGCGTACCTGTAAGTTTGATGCAATCCACGTGGAAAACAATGTCGCGAAGATTGATTACGCTAAGTGCAAAAACTGCAAGATGTGTGCGAAGGCTTGTCCCAAGGGCTGTATTGAGCCGGTTCCGACGCCGGAGGAAAAGGAAAAGTTCGCCGCTATGCAGAAGGCGCAGGCGGAAAAGGCGAAGCAGGCTGCAGCTGCTAAGGCGGCTGAAGCTGGCGCTGCGGAATAAGCCGTTTTTTCAAAAATAAGCGAAAGGAGCGGGGATATGAGGGACCCTTACGGCTATCGGCCCTACCGCGGCAGCCGTGTGCGCCGCCGCGGCATCATTCTGAATACGCTGCTGGCGGCGGCGATTTTTGCCGCGGCAGTTTGGGTGCTTTGCCTGCTGCTTCCGTTGGAGGAGGGCGGACTGCGCTTTCCGGGCCAGACGGCCGTCGGCACAGATGACGGCGCCGTACAGGATGATGTGGATACGCCTGTGGGGGAAAAACTGCCGGAGGAGCCGCAGGATTCTGCGCTGAGGCCGGCCGAGCCGGAGCCGGCCCCCGCGCCGGACGGCATGTCTGGCGGATGGATCGGTACGTCCCCGATGAAGAATATGGAAAAGACCGGGCCGCTTTTTCCTGAGCGGCCAGAGGGCCCAAGAAACACCCGCATGGTATTGCTCTCGGCCGATGCGTTTGCAGCGCAGGCGGATCAGCTGCTTTCCCTGTTTCAAGAGGGCGTCCTCACGGGCGTCGTTGTGACGATGAAGGATGAACGCGGTACGCTGTTCTATCCCTCAGAGATCGCGGACGTACAGGGGCGGACGGAGATTGTACAGCCAGTGGAAGGCCTGGCAGAGGCGGCTGCGCGGCTGCATGCGGCGGGGATACCGCTGACTGCGGTGATGTATACGCACCGTGACGACCGGTTCCCGCGGTTGGATGAGAGGATTGCCCTGCAGAATGTCAATCATATCGGCTGGCGCGACCCTGATTCCCGGATCTTTTTGGATCCTGCGAATGAGGAGGCGACTGCCTATCTGACCGCGGTTGCACAGGAGCTGGAGGCGCTGGGCTTTACCGAGATTCTGCTGCGCGGGATCGGCTATCCTTCCTATGGCTGGCTGCAGAGGATTGCTTATGCGGAGGACCGTTTCGGCGCGGTGACCGGGTTTGTGAAGGCGGTGCAAACGGCGGCGCCGTCTATCCGTGTTTCCGTCTGGCTCGATTCGCCAAGTACGGCGCAGAATGAGGATACCGGCCAATCGGTCAGCGCGTTGTATGAGGCGGCTTCCCGCGTCTTTGCAATGCTGCCTGATCCAGAGGACGGCGGTGCGGCTGCATTGCAGGCGGCGGTATTGGCAGCTGCGGGCGAAAACAGGAAGCTGGTTACAGCGGTTACGAGTCTGTCAGATGCGGAAGCGCTTGCGGTGGTTCTGCTTGACGTACCGTTGGAGGAATTGCAGTAGGCCGTGTGCCGGGACGCTGGGCGCTCCGGTTGGCCCGCAGGCCCTTTTCGCTTATTCGTTCACAAAACTTTTTGTTGGATAAAAAAACATCCGTTTGCGGCTGTTATGCTGCAAACGGATGTTTTTTATGCTGTGGTTGAGGGACGCCTTCTCTATGGGGCTGTTGTCAACGCTTTTTCGCGACTACGACAAAGCGTCCGTCATCGGTATGATAGCTGCAGGTGGAAAGCGTCAGCAGCTGGTCGCCATAAACCGCTTCTATGCCGGTGTCGTACAATGCCGCCTGCTTTACCTGCCGGACATAGTCGGAAAATTCGTCGGGATCCGAAAGATCGGTGTAGCGGTAGTAACGGAAAACGTTTTGCTCTTCCTCTGTGTATACCCGGCTGTAAAATGCGGCCAGGATTTCGTAGCTGCCCGTTTCAGTCAGCGTGTCATAGGAGATATACGGATATGCTGCCGCAAATTCCTCAGAATTGTATTTTTCCAGATCGGTAAACATAGAACCATCCTTCATATGGTGCCCGTAGATCACCGTTTGATTGGCGGTCTCAGACCAGCCCTCGCCGATAAACAAACAGCCGCTGGCCGCCCACACCCCGTCGAAGGACAGATGGAGATAACGCTCGGGTTCCTCGGGGGTGTACATCACCGGATAATCAATTACTGTGCCGTCAATACGCAGCCATCCTGCCAGATCGTGATTTTGCTGCCATAGCGCATCGTATTGATACAGGATGCCGGATTCTGCGTATTGGGGCGGCCCTTCCGATCCTTTTACAGCCACTTCCTCCATGGCTGCGCGAACCTGTCCGGCAAGGCCGAGGTTGGCTTGTTGTTCCTGGCGTGATCGGATCAGGTAACTGGCCAGCATGCCGCCGGAGACTAGGAATACGGCGGCACAGGCCAGTAGGGCCAAGCCGCGGAGTAATTTTTTCATGGGAGTTCCTCCTGCTTCCAAAGGACGGCGCCGGCGGATATCGCCGGCGCCTTGGATATTAGAACGGTTCTGCGCCGCAGCGCATTTTGATCTTGCCGTGTTTCAACGGTAGGATGGGGGCGCCGGATCAAGATCGGTTTTGGCTGCGTCTCTTTCGGCGGATACGGCGTTTTTTCCGGTTGCGTGGAAGCAAAAGCCAGCCGGCGGCCAGTGAGGTTGTGCACAGCGCGCCCCAGAGCGCGGGCCGCGCGCCGTCACCCGTCTGCGGCGTGCCATCCATCAGTGCGAGTGGGACTTCGTCTTCCGGGAGGTAGACCCATTCTTCGTTTTCCGGATCCCACATTTTAACATAGGTCAGTGGTACGCCGTCGTCGCCAATCATGGTCACGCGCGCAGGACTTCCCGGGGCGTTCGGGTCGGGCAGCACGGTCAAATCAGTAGGCTGTTCGGGGGGCGTCTCCGGTACGGGATTTTCCGGCGTGGCGGGGGGCGTTTCCGGTTCCACAGGTGGATTCTCCGGCGGGGTTGGAGGCGTCTTCGGATCCTCGGGGGGATTCTTCGGGTCTTCCTGCGGCTTGGGCTTCTCTTCTTCCTGTGGCTTAGGCTTCTCTTCTTCGTGGGGCGGGTGGGTGCTTCCGCCGGGCGGATCTGGCGGAGCATTCGTATACTCGACTAGATATTCGGCTTCTGCCTCGGTAATGATCCCGGATTTGCATCCGGAAATTCCGTTTGTGCGGACAGAAGCGATGAAGTTGCCGCGGACAGTCTCATTGATGATGAACTTTGTCCCGATGGGCAGGCCGGTTATGGTGACCTGCTCGCCATGTGCAAGCTGAATGGTTCCGCCGTTTTGGATCATACCGGAATGGGAGCCGGTATAGGGATAGTCCCCCGCCAACGGGCTGCCGTCCTCGTTTGTCAGTGCAAAGCGGAAGGTAAAACGTTGGCTGGTCTGTGCACCGGTAACGCGTTTGCGCAGGGACAGGCTGCCCGAATCGGGGAGGGCGGCGGTATAGGTATTGGTGATGCTCAGTTGGTTTTCTGCATCCTCGCGAAGCGTGATGGACGGGATGTCTGCGCATTGATAGCCGTCGGGCACAGGCGTTTCTTGGACGGTGTATTCGTGGAGTGTGCCGGACTTGTCCGAAAGGGGGAGGTCTTCCCACTTGTAGAACCATGCAGGGGTAGTATCTGCAGAAAGGGTCACGGGCTCGCCGTCAGGCTGGCCGTCTTTTAGCAGCTGCACCTGGATGGAATCGGGGCGTTTACCGGTATCTGTGCCCGCCCACTTCTTTTGAACGGTCAGGCTGGCTGTAGGCGGAACATAAGTATTGGTAAATTTCAGCATTTCTGCGTCGTTTGTGCCAATCACCCCTTCGGCAGTGCGGTCGCTGTTGGAAATTAGGATGCCGTCCGTCCCCGTTATTTTTGTTGTAAAATAAGAGTCTTCAAATTGCGCTTAGATGATCTCGGTCACTTGATAGAAAATAGGGTCGGCCGTTTCGGGCAGCCCAAAGATGGTGCCCCGATCGCCGTCTGACAGTTCCAGGCTGAGACGGTTTCCGGTAAATTGTTTTGTTTCCGCAGCATTGTTTTTCCGCAGAACTGTGTAGAGGTATGTCCCATTCAGTGGGATCTGACAGTCGCGGTCCTGAAACAGTGCAATCTCAAAACGGAAGGCGGTGGAATCGCTCAAATGTTCCACCATTTTTTCAATGATTAGGGCCCGGTTGACGCCGAGCTGAATATGCCCATTGCCGCCGATCCCGCCGCCGCCCGACCTGGAAACGTTGTGGGAGATGAAGACCTTGGCTAGATTGCGCTCGGCAGCCTGGTCCGCAGGGCTGACGGAGGATGTCAGATAGAAGGGGGCCTGGAAGCGCAGGGTAATATTGTCGCCCCAGTCCTCTGGCGTTACAATATTCTGCAGGTCTTTGTTGCGGATCCCTGTCCAGTCTGCAAAGTGATTGCCCAGCATTCGGCGGGAAACCTCTCCTGTCGAACTGTCGCAGTATAGATCCTGTGCTTTTTTGTCCAGCTGCTGCATGAAGCTGTCATGCTGTAGCGCGCCTTCTCCAGTGGCGGTATTGCCGAAAATAGCGGCCCCCTTGACGGCAAAGGCAAAGAATTCGATGGTTCCGCAGCCCGCAATGCCGCCGCCGTACTGGGCTTTGTTTTCTGTAATCAGGGCGTTCGTAACCAATACACGGCTTTGCAGCAGGCCGGCGCCCTCGGCTAGGTTTGCAGGATGCTCGACAAAGATGCCGCCGCCGGCAAAGCCATGCGGGTTTGCACCGTGATCATTTGCGGTATTGTATGTAATAAATACCTGCTGATCGCCGGTAGGGCTGATTTTTGCCTCGCCGCCGCCCCGTGCAATAAAGATCCCGCCGCCAACGCCGTCTGCCGTATTGTGGTCAACCGTGCCGCTGTTCAGGGTCAGGGATTTTGTAGCGATCCCGCCGCCGTGCCCGGCTTTATTATAGGATATTATGGGGCTGCCCTCTATCAGGAGTTGTCCGAGCTGATTGTTTTCCGACAGGAAGTTGGAAATGCCGCCGCCTCTCTCCTTGCACTGATTATAGGAAATCCGTGCCGTACCGCGGATGTTGATATCCCCTGTGCCGCTGTGGCTGATCCCGCCGCCGTTCGTTTGGCTGCTGTTGCACAGGATCATGGCGTTGTCGTTGATGTCGATCGCCCCGGAGCCCCTATGGCTGATGCCGCCGCCGCGTTGGCTGAGCGATGCATTGCAGCAGATGACCGCATTCCCATTTACCACAATGTCGCCGCTGCCAACCTGGGAAATTGCGCCGCCATTCCCGCTTTGCTGCTGGCCGGCGCTGTTTCCGGTGATAATGCCGCCGCTGATTTGGATATCGGCGCTGCTGGTAGCGTGGATCCCGCCGCCGCTGCGCCCTGCGTGGTTTGCAGCGATTACGCCGCCGGTCATGACGACCGTATTGTTCCCTGCATCCGCTAAAATTCCGCCGCCGTTCCAGTCGGTCTGTGCGCCTGCGAGGTAGCCGCCGGACATCAGGACGGCTCCGTTATTTTTGACGTAGATGTTGTGATAACCGCCCCAGTTTGCCAGAAGGCCGGATTCCAGGCAGAAGCTGCCGCCATCCACTAGGATCAGCGTGTTGGTGGGATTGCGTTTCGCCGGAGAAGTACTGTTGTGGTGATTCATGCTGCGGATACCGGAGGAAAATACGGCGGTGTGCCGGAAGAGGGGGGCTTCTGCAGGGTTCTCCCTAACTGCGTCCGGATCCACAGAATAATAGGTTAATGTTTGCCCGTCAAACGCTGCCTGTACAGGGTCTGCTGGGCTGGCGGGTTCCCGCTGATCCTGCGAGGGATCCCACGCGCTGTCCCGGATGGTCAGTTTGCCATTTTGGGTGACAGAGAACAGGAAGGAATCTTCGCTGGACAGCTCTTCTCTGCCCTCGTAAGTAATGGTATGGCCGTTTAAATCAAGCTGTATTTCTTTGTCGATCTGGCAGGGGAAGTCCGTTGTATAATCTGCAGTCAAAGCGATGCATGCGCCGGCGGGGGCGTCCTGAATGAAATCATGCAGATCGTCGCGCAGATCGGAAGGGCTAGTAACGCCTTCGATATGCGACAGCTCCCCGATCAAACCGAACTGGGAGGTATCAAGGGTCCCGTCAGACTTCCAGATTTCAGGGGGACCGCCGATGCTGTTGGGGGTTCCGTCCGCCTGGTTTTGGAGGATGTTGACACGGTTGCCCGAGATAAAAACCTTTTTTGCAGTCTTGGCATCCCCAACATAAATTGCGCCGCCCTCGTTTTCGGCAGTATTTTGTTGGATCGTCGTTTCTCCATTGATTGTAATGGATCCGCCCTCGCTGTTGGCGCCAAGGTTGGCCGAATGTATCGCGCCGCCATTCTGGACAGCGGTATTGCCGGTAATGGATCCGCCCTTTATCAACAGTTCTGCGGTGGCATGGGACAAATGGAAAGCGCCGCCGTTTTCTGCCTGGTTCTGTGAGATCAAACCGTTTTCGACGGTCACTTTTGCGCCCGCATAGATGCAGACCGCGCCGCCGCCTTGGGCCGCCGTGTTTCCGGTTATGACGGCGTTCCGGATTGTGGCGGAAGAAGTGTCGTCGTTGCCTAAATAGAGGATGCCTCCATTCCATACGGCCGTGTTTTGGTGGAAGATTCCGCCGCTGATGGCAACGGTACTTTGATTGGCGCGGATGACCCCGCCCTGTTTGCCGGTGTTTCGATAGAATACCCCGTCCGTGATGGTCAGGCTGGAATTGTTTTCAAGGAAAAAGGCGCCGCCATGCGTTTGTGGGGAACGGCTGCCGTTGCTGACGATGTAACCGCCGCTTACCTGGATTTGGCCGCCGTCGGAAGAAACGGCCCGGCCGTAGGGATTGGTGATTCTGCCGCCTGCAATGTTTAAAATACCGCAGGCAGCGTTTGCAGAGGAGGCACGGTCGACCTGAATCAGGGAAGGGCTGTCTGCAGAGTCCCCTTTCAAAGCACCCGCAGTCAGGCCCTCGTAATCGCCGTCGGTCGGGGTATGTTGGTTGTCTGTAACAGTCAGCGCACCGTTTTCCGGG